>NZ_JBDVOT010000040.1:0-36915 GCF_039968975.1 Maribacter sp.
GGAACAATAATGATGATATCAATGAAGTTGGAGCTACTATTTATAATGTTATGTATGATAAACTCGTTGGTTTAATTTTAAATGATGAATTGCCGGACGAGTTAGAAAGTACTTTTTGGAAAAGCGGATATTACTGGACTCAAAGAGTAGACAGTTTAATCTTATCTAACCATAAATTTATAGACAAAATAGATACCGAGAAAAAAGAATCTCTAAACGATTTAGTAGTAGAAGCTGGTTTACATACCAAAAGATTCTTATCAGAAAAAATAGGACCAAACCCAAAAGAATGGACCTGGGGTAAAATCCATACTGTAAAATTTGCTAGTCCTATACGTCAAGAGGGATTTGGAAGTTCACTATTAGGTGCTGAAGAAATGCCTAAAAAGGGTTCCAATCAAACAATAAATAGAGGCGGTTATGAAAAGCAACAAGATAGCAACTTTGAGACTGGTTGGTTCAGTACTTTTCGTATGGTCGCTGATTTAGACGATGCCGAAAAAATTAGAGGCGTTCTTTCTGGCGGAAGTTCTGCTAGAATTTTTCATCCGTACTACAAGTCTCAATTAGATACTTGGAAAAATGAAGAATGGATTCCTTATTGGTTGTCCAAGGAAAAAATACTAGAGCATTCAAAACATCAATTAATATTGGAATAATAAGAAAAGACAGTATACAACATTATGTATATTTAATAGCGGTTTAAGTGCTTAAACAAAAGATAAATAATAAAATAAAGGTCTGTGTAAAAATTAAAAGGTTTTTGAGTAGAAATCCACTACTACACATACATTAGACCGTTGTACCTAATTTGATGAAAATCCTGAAAAAAATAATTTACATACTGATTTTTGGAGTTTTATTTGGTTGTTCTGTGAAACCCAAAAAACTACAAATTGATCGAATGAAAATGGACTTAGAAATCTATTTGGAGTTTGAACCTGGTGGATATGTCATTTCTTGGAATGACACTTTATGCTCTGAATTTAACTCTGATGGGAATTATTTACAAAAAAGACCTTACGAACTTTACTGTCATATTTTTAATAAAGAAAAAGACACTCTTGGATATTATAGAGGTTTAAGTAGTCCTAGACAATTCACTTATTTTCAAACTAAAGAAAATACAGACTCAATAATTGACTTGGAATTTTCTGTCGGAATTAATTACTTTTCGGAATTTCTCGCAGAACAATCTGAAGATTATATAAATAATTTGAATAAAAAATTTGAGGAAAGAATCGAATTTAAACCCATTCGTGTTGATCTAAAAACTGACTTGAACAAGAAACTGGAAATCGAATTAATAAATCAAAAAAACTAGGCACAGCTTAGTATATAAAAAATGGTTATTTTTTGCTTAACCAATGTTGGTTTCTTTGTTTGATAGCTTCTGATTGTACTACAGAAAAATTATCGGACAAAAACACGAAATTTTCCATATACGTAACCGTTGTAGCCAATTAAAAAAAGATAGATGGAGAAAATCACGATTTACGAATTTGAAAGTCTTGACATTAAAATTTCAATGAAGGTTTATTTTGATGAAGAAAACAAATTGATATTTGATGGCTATGATATTGGGAAAACAGTAAATAAATTAATGGGAGATTCAGATTATGAATATAAATATTCTGTTGAGTTAAAAGAAGTAAAAAAAATAGCAAAGATTTTTGACATTAATCTTAATGAAAAAATAGTTTTTCTAAAAGAGATTAAAAACCATTTTAACGATAATGATGCATATTCAAAGTTTGGAGAGTTTATGAATGAAAACAATATAAAATTTGAATCATTCACTTGGAGATGAAAAACAATGACACAAGAAATTTATCAAAAGGCAATAAAATTTGCAGGAGAAAAACATAAAAATCAAAAAGTACCTGGAACTGAATCTAATTATTTACTTCATATTTCTAATGTGGCAATGGAAATTTTACTAGCGCACAGGGTACATGAAGATTTCGATTTAAATTATGCTGTTCAACTAGCTTTACTTCACGATACATTAGAAGATACTGATACAGAATTATCTGAACTAGAAGTAAGCTTTGGAAAGAAAGTAGCTTTAGGAGTTAAAGCATTGACAAAAAACGATAATTTGACTTCTAAGAGAGAAAAAATGAATGACAGTTTATTTAGAATTAATAAATTGGAGAAAGAAGTTGGAATAGTAAAATTAGCAGACAGAATTACGAATCTCCAAAACCCACCAAAACATTGGGGGAAAGACAAAATAGAGAATTACTTGAACGAAGCAATATTGATCAGTAAGAGGTTAAAAAATAAGAATGAATACCTGAATAGGAGATTAGAAATGAAAATAGTTGAATATAAGAATTATACTGAATTATAACTGGCTACAACGATGGCTATAGTTGATAAGAGTTTTCGTGTTTAACCCAAAATTTAATGTGTTTTTATGAAGTTGCCAAATCTTTTAAATTGGCAATTAAAAAAATAAAAATAATTACAAAACAAAAAGCTCTAGCTCGCAAACCAGAAATGAAAAATACTTCCTTGACTCCTTACTAATCATAGCCGAAATGTTTTGCGTAAGCTGAAAAAAATTAAGACATAATGAAAAAGACACTAAATGATTTAACCAAAGAGGATTGGAATACACTCTTTCCAATTAAATTGGTGAATCATAATCCTGAATGGAAAATTATTTACGAAAACGAAAAAAAACGCATTATTGATAAACTAGGAAAAGAAACAATCTTACGAATTGAACACTTTGGTAGTTCATCAATTCCGAGTATAAAATCAAAACCATATATCGATTTAATGATTGAAATTCCAAAAGAAAAGTTGTTTGACGAAAACCTAATTGCAAATTTTACGGAATTGGGTTATTCTCATTTTGTGGTACCAGCTAGAGAAAATATTGAGGCTTATTCATCTTTTGGAAAAGGATATAATGTTGACGGAAAAGAAGAACAGATTTTTCATATTCATATGTGTCCAAAAGACAACGTAATGTGGAAACAAATAGACTTTCGAGACTATCTAAATTCAAATCTTGAAAGAGCGAAACAGTATGAAAAACTAAAACTTGAATTAGCAACAAAATTCAAAAACGACAGAGGTTCTTATGTACTTGGAAAAACAGATTTTGTAAACGAAACTTTAGACATCATCAAAAAAACCAACAAGTAATGTCGTGTATAATTAAATACTAGACCTTTGCCGACTTACGAGTGTTTCTACAGAATATCCTATTTGCCAATTGTTTGCTATCTTAAATTACTTAACTACGCAATTAACCAAAAACAAGACCGTTAAGCATAATTAGAGCGACTCATAAAATGAAATATTTAACCTTCTTAGTTATAATTCTCTTAAGTACAAATTGCGCAAATAAAATGAACATAAAATCTATCCCTTATAATCATCAATTGAAAAAAGTTGATTTTCAAGATATTGAATTCAATATAGTATCATTTGAAGAAATTCCAGAACCCTATTTTAAGGATTATTCTCATCATAAAAGTGCAACAGCAAGAAACCACAAGTCTTATGATACAATGGGGTTTAGGGATATTTTATTAGAACAGTTATCAAGTAACTTAAAAACTAATGTTCTAAAATTATTGATTATTACACCGAAAAGTGAAGGATAACCTTATGATGCTTTTGCCTATTTGTCTAATAAGGAAATAGTTGCAATACATTTTGAAAATGTAGGAAATATTAAATTATGGATGGATGTAATATTTGAAAAGCAATATCAAAAGCTTGAAGATTATAAAAATAATGGTCAATTTGAAAGACAGCCAGAACTAAATCCAAATCCACAGTTTATGCTTACTTTAGGAAAAGGTCAATTTTCTCAAAACTGGGTAAATTCAGGTATGTTGATTGATGAAAGACCGTATGAAAACACAGGCGCTTTTTTACATAAAAAAGCACCTAAGCAATTCAATGAAGTAAAAATTGCTAAAGAAAAGCAAAACTATCTTAAGAAATATATCAAAACTAATAACGCGCATTTTGATGAAGTTCATTTACAGAAGTTGTTTATCGAGTTCATTGGTAATAAAAATCTACAACCAAACGAACCAGTAAATAACGAGAACATTTATAATGAATTTGAATCTTTAGCAAACTATAAGTTCCCTAAAGAATTAAGAACATTATTTAATACTCACAATGGATTTGAAAACACAGGTTTTTTAACCGCAGAACAAATACTAACGGAGTGGAAGAACTGGAAAGAGATTTATGATGATGTTAATTGGATGCTTGTAGATTTAACAGGGAATAATCACCCAGATGGGAGAAAGACGATAGGTATTTACACTAACCCTTACTGGGTTCCTTTTTACAGTACGGGTGGAGGAAACTTCATTGCTATAGATTACGCTCCAGGAAGTAAAGGTAACGCTGGACAAATCATTGCTTTTGGGGCTGATGAAATTAAAATTAGGTTTATAGCTGAGGATATGATTGATTTTTTACAGCAAATTATAGATGGAAAAGATATTCTGAATAACGGGTTTGAAAAATAACTATACTTAAGGCGAAGTATAATTAATAGTGCTTGTAGCGATAAAGTAGGGTATAAACGTTTTTTTAAAGGCAGTATAAATTCACCATTACTCATATGCAAGATTTTTAGTAGTAATCATATGAGATATATTATTCTATTGATAATTTTAAGTTTAGTTATAAACTGTAGTGAACAGAAAGAAATGAAAACCGAATTAAAAAAATTAGAAAACCACCTAAAAGAAAAGCGACCAGAATATTATAGCAAACTTCAAAAACCATTGTCTGAAGCGCAAATTTTAGATTTAGAAACTACATATGAAATTAAGCTACCGCATGATTTAAAAGAACTCTACTTATGGAAAAATGGACAAATGAGTAACTGCTATCAACCGTTTGTCAATAATTCATTATTTGAACCTTTAGAACAAGTTTTATCTGGAAACAAAGAATTTACCCAAATGATAGGGTACGATTTCGAAATTGAAAATTGGTGGAATAAAGCTTGGTTGCCCATATTTGGAAATGGAGGTGGAAGTTACATTTGTTATGATATTGAAGGGATTTTTACAGAACAGAGTGGACAATTAATTGAGTATTGGAACGAATATGATGATAGACCGGTAATTGCCCCAGATCTTTTAAGTTTCATAGAAAAATTGAATCAATATTATGAAGAGACACCAATGGAAGAATTTGATGAATACTTTGATATTGGTGAAAGAATTTCTGAATGGAAAAAAGAGTTTATTGTAGATAAGTCAATTAAAAAGCAAAACCCATAGGAGTTAGTGGACGTAAGGTTTAAGGCAAAGGTTTGTGCATTTTAAGAAGTCCCAAAAACTTTTAGATTTTTTCTTTTTAGCAGTACAAAGAAAATAAACAGATATTGATATGTGCGTGGCGGAAAGCAAACGTTAGTTTTCTCCCTCATTGCTCTTATACTTGTCAGTAATATTTGATATTTCAATACCTAAACCTTTTATTAAAAATATTGTCCTAAATAAACCATACAAAACAAGTTATTATGGTAATAGGGGTTCAAGTTCTATTTTCAAGTTTTATTTTCAAGAAATATTTTGTTTTTAATTGAGTATCTGTAATCCGATACTACTACTTACTAACTTGAGCAGTAAATCAAGAGTAAAATAAAAAGGTTCTATAAATTCTATGGCAAAAAAACATAAAAAATCATCTAACATAAGTCTCTTCCAACTTTTTAAAAAGTTAACCAACTACATAAAACCATATAAGCATTTAGTTATAGCAACTTTAGTTTTAACACTCATTGGTGCATTTTTAGCTCAAGTGAATGCATTGATATTGCGTTATGCTGTAGATGAACTTACTTTATTGAAAAATGAGAATAAAACGTTGCAAGATGGTTTCTCGCTTTTAATTACAATTAGCGTAATTCTATTATCCAAGGAATTATTATATGCTATCGTGCAATTTGGACAAAATTTTTACGGAGAGAAAATGAAAATTTATATTTCCCGAGATTTTGCGCAACAGCTAGTAGATAAAATTTTAACGTATAAAATGGCTTTTTATAGCTCTGCGGATAATGAAAGTGGAAAATTACAAACAAGAATTGATTTAGGCGTATCAAGCCTAACCTTGTTGGTCAAAAATTTCTTTATTGATATTCTTCCTTTATTCACAACTGCTATTATTGCATTGGTTTTTATGTTTCAAGCCAATATTTATGTTGGCATTGTAAGCATCGGAATTATCCCTGTATTTTTCTATATAAGTAGTTTACAAGCCAAAAAATTAAAAGACTTTAGGCGGCAAATGAGAAATTTCCGAGAATCAAGAAATAACGGAATAATTGACTTGATTAATTCTATTACAGTTATAAAATCATTTACTAGAGAAGACCTCGAAAGTGAAAAACATGAAGCTATTCAATTGGAGATGACAGAAAATCAAATGAAAACACGTCAGTTGAGTTTCTTGTTTAACGGTGTTAAAACCTTTATAGAGCAATTTGGAGTCGTTATCATTATCGTTTTAACCGCCTATTTTGTATTGAATGGAACAATGACTATTGGAGCAATAATGTTTCATATTTTATTATTCAATAATGTTTCTGCGCCAATTCGTCAATTACATAAAATATATGATGAAGTAAATGATGCCTTGATTTATTCTGAAGCATTTTTTGACATTATGGATGCTGATGAAACAGAGTTTAGTGGCACATATATACCCGAAAAAGTAACAGGTGTATTTGAGTTAAAAAATGTAGACTTTGCCTATCCAAACGGTACCAAAGCCTTATTCGATGCTTCTATGACCATTAAACCTAATACTATAAATGCCTTAGTTGGGTTGAGTGGTGCAGGAAAAAGTACTGTAGTTAATTTATTAGATAAGTTTTATGAACCATCTTCTGGAGTTATCTATTTAGATGGAGTTGACTTACAAAAATATGATACGCATTGGCTGAGAGACAATATTGGATTGGTCTTACAGAAAAATCATATTTTCAATGGAACCATTAAAGAAAATATACTTTACGGAAAAGAAGATGCCTCTCATGAGGAGGTAGTAAATGCCGCAATCAAAGCAAATATTCACGAGCAAGTTGTTAATCTACCTGACGGCTATAATTCAAAAGCGACATTATTATCTGGAGGGCAAATGCAACGTGTTGCCATTGCCAGATTATTTTTAAAAAATCCACCAATTATTTTTCTTGATGAACCTACAGCAAGCTTAGATGCAATAGCAACAGAGCAAATAAAAAAGAGTTTAGATTTAATAAAAGAAGGACGAACGGTAATTATAATATCGCATAGTATATCACAAATTATAGATGCAGAAAATGTGATTGTTATGGAAAAAGGAAAAATTATAGAAGAAGGCTCTCACGAAGCTCTATATGATAATGAAAGTACTTATCACAAAATTTTTAATGCTATGGCAAATAGCTTGAATCTAGATAAAATTAGCGATACAATTAACGAGTAATTTAATTTACTACTAAACTGCGTATTTTAAAATAAATTCATTCAAAAATGAATTTGGCTAAATGAAAAGCCCACAGCCAGAGTTAATTAAAATAAAACCTTTGACAATAGGAAATATAGTTAAAGTCTTAAAAACATATTAAGTCAGAAAAAGGGGCTTTTTTGTGCCAACAAACGTAAAACCTAAGTCCTTTTATTGTTTGTGTCTTTTTTATAGGTTTAGTTTTATGGAATACTATAAAGGCTGGGGTCTAACTAAATTAAAGGAGCGGTAACGGTTCCATTTATATAAAAAGAAGAATGTCCTGGTGGTTATAATAGTGAGCATTTAGACTATTCTAGAGAAGATATTAAATTGGCGAAATGTCAGTAAATTATTGAAAAAATTACACAGTTAACTATATTGCGGTAATGTTTTATTTTAAAAATAGAAATGTAATTGAACTAGACATTATTTTAATCTAAGTAAATGAAATAAAAAAACCACTAAAACAGTATGGATAAAATACAGGGTGGTTTGTTCTAAATTTAAAGGCTTGGGTTTCTTTATAATGTCGCTAAATTTCCAAATTAAAATTAATATTGATCAGTTTAAAATAAAATAATAAGCTTTAAGAACGTCGGCTGACGGAAACGAACGGTTTCCGTGTCTCAGCAGTACGCTTAATTAAACAGTTACCAGTTATTAATCTAAACCTCCATATGCAAAGAATAACTTTATTAGGACTATTGACTATAGTATTTATCATTACATCCTGCAACGATTCCAATAAGACTGACAATAGTATATCTAGCGAAGCTTTTTTGATTCATAATGGAAATATTATAAATGTCAATGATGGTAGTATTATGAAAAATAAGGCTATTCTCATTGATAGCGGAATGATAAAAGTCATAGGTGAATACGCTTCTTTAAAATCGATGATACATCCTCAAAATGAAATTGATGTTGATGAAAAGTTTATTATCCCTGGACTATGGGATATGCATATTCATCTAGAGGGTCAAGATTTGGTAGAAGATAACTTAGCATTGCTTCCAGTTTTTGTTGCATATGGCATTACCACTGTACGTGATATGGCGAGTGACCTTGGTGAACAGGTTTTAACTTGGAGAGAAGATATCGCGAATGATAAAATATTGGGACCACAAATATTTACTGCCGGAAGAAAACTTGAAGGAATAAATTCAATATGGAAAGGCGATTTAGAAATAGCCAATGAAAAGGAATTAAGTCAAATGCTTGATAAACTTGAAGCTTATAATGTTGATTTGGTGAAAATTACTGAAAATACTTTATCAGGTCCTTTATTTCTGAAAAGTGTACAAGAAGCAAAAAAAAGAGGATTTAAGGTCTCTGGGCATATACCAATAGATTTAACTATTGAAGAAGTTGTGAAAGCAGGCTTTACAAGTATAGAGCACGCAAGCTATCTATTACGTTTAGGGAGCGATGAAAAAAGAATTGTTGAGAAGCTTAAATCTGGTGATATTACAAAGAGCGAGGCAAATGAATACTATAGTGCTAATTTTGATCAAGACACAGCTATTTTAGCATATCAAAACTTAAGTAAATCTAATATTGCTATAACGCCAACGTTGATTGGAGGAAAACAACTTGCTTATTTGGATGAAGACAATCATAGTCAAGATGAGTTTTTAAACTATTTAACAAACCGATTTACGGCAAATTATCAATGGAGAATTGATAGAATGGCAAATGATACACCAGATCAAAAGCAAAGTCGTAAAAGTCGTTATGAGTTGATTGCAAAACAACTTCCTTTTATACAAGAAGCAGGTATAAAAATACTAGCAGGTAGTGACGCTGCAGCTTTGAATACGTATGTTTATCCTGCTCTATCACTTCATCAAGAGTTAGGTTTGTTTCAAGAAGCTGGTCTGGAACCTTTGCAAATTTTACAAAGCGCAACAATTAATGGAGCAGAATTAATGGGGGAATTAAAAACAAAGGGTACAATAGAAGCTAATAAAGAGGCGGACATGGTAATCTTAAATAGTAACCCATTACTTAATGTAGAAGCAACACAGGATATTTATGCTGTTGTTAATGATGGACAATATTTGAATAGAAAAAAATTAGATTCAATATTAAGTAAAGCCAAACAGAAAAAAGTGAATTTGGACAATCAGAGATATTAATCAACAAAAATGAGTTGAACTATATATCAATTATAGCTCATAACCTAATTCTTTTGATAGACTTACTTTTATGAAAAGCTAGTAAAATGAAAATATATATTTTAATATTAGCCGCATTTGTAATTATTTCTTGTGCAGATACAGTAGAACCAAAGCAAACTATACAACAGGTGAAAGCTAGTGTATTAGAAGAAACTTCTATTGTTGTTTTGGGTAATGTTCAAGATGCCGGATCACCACAAATTGCTTGTAAAAAAGAATGTTGTGCAGATTTATTTGAACATGCAGATTCTCAGAGAAGAGTGGTGTCGTTAGGTTTGGTAGATACGGAGAATCAAAAGTCATATATGTTTGATGCTACCCCAGACATTGCACAACAAATGAAAATGCTAACTCGGTATACTGCAAATAGCACTAATGAGCTAGTGAATGGATTTTTTTTAACTCATGCTCATATTGGTCATTATACAGGCTTAATGTATTTGGGTAAAGAGGCTATGGATGCTCGTGAAGCTCCGGTCTATGTCATGCCTAAAATGGAAGATTTTCTTTTAAACAATGGACCGTGGGATCAGCTTGTGATTAGAAAAAATATTCGACTACATAAAATGGTTGAGCAAGTTGCCATTAATCTATCTGATAAAATTAGTGTAACCCCAATATTGGTACCACATAGAGATGAGTATTCAGAGACGGTGGGTTATCATATTAAGGGTCCAAATAAAAGTGCGCTGTTTATTCCTGATATCGATAAATGGGATAAGTGGAAGAAGAATATTATTGATGAAATACAAAAAGTAGATTATGCATTTTTAGATGCTACATTTTATAGTGGAAAAGAAATCAACAACAGGGATATTTCCGAAATTCCACATCCTTTTGTTGTAGAAAGTTTAGAGAAGTTCAAAGGGTTGAGCAAAACTGAAAAAAGCAAGATTGTTTTCATTCACTTTAACCATACCAACCCATTGTTAAATCCAAACAGCGAAGAAAGCCAGTTCGTGCTTTCGCAAGGTTTTAAAGTTGGAAGAATAAATGATGTCTTTAAGCTTTAGTAATTAAACTAATTTGTTCTTATTAATAAGAAATGGTATTCAAAAGCTATTGCACATTTTAGAGTAAGCTCTTTACTACAAATTTTAGATTTAATAAGTATATTTAAATCTATGAATAAAACCTTGCTTCAGCTTAGAAAACAACTACACCAAAACCCAGAACTTTCAGGTCAGGAATATGAAACTGCAAAACGTATTATCAAGTTTATAAAACAATTTAACCCTACCCAAATCATAGAAGCTATTGGTGGGGCAGGAGTAGCGGTGGTTTATGATTTTGACGAAAGCGGACCAACGGTGGTAATTAGGTGCGAGTTAGATGCTTTACCTATTGTTGAAGAAAATATATTTGCGCATAAATCTGATAATTACGGAGTGTCACATAAATGCGGTCATGACGGTCATATGACTATAGTGGCTGGTTTAGCGGAGTGGTTGTCAATGGCTGAATTTAAAAAAGGTAAAGTAGTTTTGCTTTTTCAACCCGCCGAAGAAACAGGAAAAGGTGCTGCCAAGGTTTTAGAAGATGAACGGTTTTTAAGCCTTGATCCAGATTATGTTTTTGCGCTTCATAATTTACCCGGGGAAAAGATGAATGCTGTCATTGTAAAATCAGGTTTTTTTTCAGCAACGGTACAAAGCTTCAGAATTCAATTGACCGGAAAGAAATCGCATGCTTCTGAGCCAGAAAACGGAGTAAATCCTGCTATTGCGGTAGCAGAGTTAATTCAAGAAATACAATCGTTCACGAATGCAAATGCTAACTGTGCAGATTTTGCACTTCTGACACCTGTTCATATCCATTTAGGAGAAAAGAATTATGGTATTTCTCCCGATAATGCAGAGCTACATTATACCATACGAACTTGGAGCGGTGAGGTAATGTCGGCTCTAGAAAGTAAAATTAAACAAGCAGTTAGTAAAGTGTCAAACACGCATAAATTAAAAGCAGAAATAGATTGGTTCGAGTTTTTTCCAGCTTCCGATAATAATTCCGATTGTGTTTCATTCATTGAAAAGGTAGCAAATGAAAATAATATTGAATTAGTAGAGCATCCAAAGTCATTAAAATTCGGCGAAGATTTTGGGTGGTTTTCATCAAAATATAAAAGTGCTATTTTCGGTTTAGGGGCAGGGGAGCATCAACCTGCATTACATCATTCTGATTATGATTTTCCAGATGAGTTAATATCTACAGGGCTTTTAATGTTCAAGAGTCTCATTTCGGGTATTTTAGGAAAATAGGTATCTTTAAGACAACCAACCTATTCCTATCAAAATAATGAAAAATCCATTTGTATTAATTCTTGTTTTTACTGCATTTTTATCATGTAAAAGTGAAAAGAAAGTTGAACAGTCAACAGCTCAAAAACCGAATATTATTTACATTTTGGCAGATGATTTAGGCTATGCCGAAATTGGTGCCTTTGGTCAAGAAAATATAGAAACGCCCAATATAGATGCCTTGTCAAAAGAAGGTATGATTTTTACACAACATTATTCAAGCGCACCTGTATGCGCACCCGCCAGGTACATGTTTTTAACTGGTAGGCATGCTGGTAATTCTTTTATTCGTGGCAATGATGAATGGAATGATCGTGGTGATGTTTGGAACTATGAAGCCATGGCAAAAGATTCTACGCTAGAAGGGCAGCGACCTGTTCCGGAAGGAACAAAGACAATTGCTAATTACTTAAAAGATGAAGGGTATAAAACTGGTTTAGTTGGTAAATGGGGGTTAGGTGCACCGCATACACATTCCATACCCAATGAAATGGGATTCGATTTTTTCTATGGTTTTAATTGTCAACGACAGGCGCATACCTACTACCCATTGCATTTGTACAAGAATAGAAACCGTGTGCATTTGGCGAATGACACCGTAGCGCCAAGTTCACCCTTCCCCAAAGGCTTAGACCCAAAGAATCCAGAAAGTTATAAAGATTATACGCTAACGGATTACGCTCCAGATTTTATGTTCAAGGAACTGACAGGTTTCGTTGCAGCAAATAAGGATAATCCGTTTTTCTTATATTGGGCAACTCCCATACCGCATGTAGCATTGCAAGCACCACAGCGTTGGGTAGATTATTATAAAAAGAAATTTGGACCAGAAGAACCGTATTTGTCAGGAAAAGGACATGGTTATTTTTCACACCAGACTCCTCATGCAGCCTATGCTGCTATGGTTTCCTATTTTGATGAGAATGTTGGTAAGTTGGTACAACAGTTAAAAGATGAAGGTATTTATGATAATACATTGATTGTATTTACTTCAGATAACGGACCAAGTTATGCGGGCGGAGCAGATCCAATATTTTTTGAAAGTGCAAAACCTTTTGAAGCTGAGTATGGAAAAGGAAAAGGATTTGTGTATGAAGGTGGTATTCGTGTACCTACGTTCTTTATGTGGCCGGGTAAGATTGAACCAGGGACCACAAGCAATCATGCCTCTGCACACTATGATATGTTGGCAACTTTTGCAGATATGTTAGAATTTGAAAAACCAAAAACAGACGGAATTAGTTTGTTGCCTACATTACTAGGAGAAGAGAATCAGACAGCGCACGAATTTATGTATTGGGAATTCCCTGAATATGGCGGGCAAATTGCTATTAGAATGGGTGATTGGAAAGTAGTTCGCCAACATTTAAAAGATGATGAGCAGCCCACATTAGAACTCTACAATTTGAAAGATGATCCTACCGAAAAAAATAATATGGCCAACGAACATCCTAAAATTTTAGAACAAGCTGCTGAGATATTTAAAAGCGAACATACCAAACCAGAAACTGAACGTTTTCAAATTCCACTGCTAGAGAAAGGGTTGTTAAGTGATTACATTATCAAATGATAATGTAATATGCCTCCTATTCGTTAAAATCTCAGTATTGATAAAATTATTAAAGAGGAGAAAGTATATTTAGCACATGAATAAAAGTGTACAGTTTTTAGGTTTGGGTTTACTAATATTTGGAATGGTAAATTGTAAATCAGAACCAAAAGAAAACAAAACCCAAGAAAAAGTTGCAGCTAAGGTTGAAGAAACCGCACAGGTAGTCGAACATACTTTATTAAGTGAAAAACCAGAAGAAGTATCAGCTCCCGATGGTATGGTTTGGGTTTCTGGTGCAACTTTTAAACAAGGAGCCGTTAATTCTGATAAAATGGCAATGGATCATGAAAAACCAGCTATAGAGGTTACGGTAGATGGTTTTTTTATGGATGCTACAGAAGTAACCAATGCCCAATTTGCAGCATTTGTAAAAGCAACGGGTTATGTAACAGTAGCTGAAAAAGGTATTGATTGGGAAGAATTAAAAAAACAAATACCTACAGGTACGGAAAAACCTCATGATTCCATTCTAAAACCGGGATCGCTTACGTTTAAAAAAACAAAATCTTCTGTACCTAATTTATATGATTTTTCGCAATGGTGGAACTGGACCATTGGTGCGGATTGGAAACACCCTAACGGACCAAAAAGTAGTATTAAGGGCAAAGATAATTATCCTGTAGTGCAAGTGTCTTTTGAAGATGCTTTGGCATATTGTAAATGGGCAAATAGACGTTTACCTACAGAAGCGGAGTGGGAACTGGCATCAAGGGCAGGTTCTTATGGTACAATATATAATTGGGGTGATGATGTATCTGTTTTGAAAGAAAAAGCAAATACTTGGGAGGGCGAATTTCCTGTAGAAAATACATTGACAGATGGGTTTGAATTACGTGCGCCTGTAAAATCATATCCGCCAAATGCTTACGGATTGTATGATATGGCAGGTAACGTTTGGGAGTGGACTAGCGATTGGTATAATACCAAGTACTATAAAGGCAGCAGAGCAAAAAATACGGTTTTAATAAACCCAAAAGGAGCGGAAAGTCCGTTTACACCAAACAACCCACTTGCAAAAGAACGCGTAATTAAAGGAGGTTCTTTTTTGTGTAGCGCATCATACTGTGCTAGCTATAGGGTATCGGCAAGAATGGGTTCAAGTATGGACTCTTCATTAGAGCATACAGGGTTTAGAACTGTTGCTACGGTTGACATGATTACGGAATAATTTTCGCTAATCAATGCAATTTAAAAGCTGGTCTAACTCTACTATTTTGGCTCGGCTAATGGGTATTTTCTTATTCTTGATCTCTAAGAACTCGTGGTTGTAGCGTTCCACCATTTTAAGGTTAGCAATGTAAGATTTATGTATTCTAATGAATTTATCGGCTACTAGTCTTTTATTAAAAGCACTCATAGTAGAAAGAATAACATAGTTGCGTTCTTCGGTTACTACCTTAACATAATCGCCTAAAGCTTCTACATATAAAATACCATGTACATTAAGTTCAACCTGCTTAAGATTGTGCTTAACCACCAATTTACTCTCTGGTTGTTTCTTTTTAATAGCTTTTACCTTGTCGATAGCTTTCGTTATAGCGACATCAAATCTAGAGGTGCTAAAAGGTTTTAAGAGAAAATCGGTAACATTGAATTCAAATGCTTCAAGAGCGTATTTTTGATCATGACTGGTAATTATGACTTGAGGAGTTATTTTTAAACCGGCTAAAAACTCAAAACCGTTCATAACTGGCATCTCTATATCAAGAAATAAAAAATCTATGTTTAGTTCATTTACCTTAGCTAAACTTTGATTTGTAGCACTTGAAGAATGTACAAGTTTTAGATTCTTATTTTTCGATATAATCTGTTCTAGAAGTTTCCTTTGGGTGTTGGAATCCTCTATAATAGCGCATTTAAAGGTTTTCATTCAATAATTATATAAATTCAATTATACATACGTAAAGAATGGGGGAAAGTTCTTTTTCTTAAGGTGTTAATAATATCTTAAACTGAGAAAAACAGGCGAAAAATAGTAAATAGTTATCTTCATAGCTAATATTCGTATAAAAACTTTTAATAACTATATTGTAAGTTTTTAGCTCAAAAACCTACTTTTGTTGTAGAGAATTAATAGAACCACTTGATATTATGTCTGATAAAATAGAACGTGTAAAAACATTGATTATAGGATCTGGTCCTGCAGGGTATACAGCTGCAATATATGCTGCCCGTGCAGATTTAAAACCTGTTATGTATACAGGTATGGAGCCGGGCGGACAATTGACTACCACTACAGAAGTAGATAACTTTCCAGGTTACCCAGAGGGTATTGATGGGCCTACGATGATGGTACAATTGCAACAACAAGCTGAGCGTTTTGGTACCGAGGTAAGAATTGGTATGATTACTTCAGTGGAGTTTTCAAAAGAAAAAGGGGGAATCCATAAGGTGGTTGCCGATAATGATAAGCAAATAGAAGCTGAAACTGTTATTATTTCTACAGGTGCATCTGCTAAGTATCTAAATATACCTAGTGAGCAACGTTTACGTGGCGGTGGGGTATCTGCTTGTGCGGTTTGTGATGGCTTTTTCTATAAAGGTCAAGATGTAGCAATCGTTGGTGCGGGTGATACTGCGGCGGAAGAAGCGTCTTACCTGGCTAACATTTGTAACAAAGTTACCATGTTGGTGCGTAGAGATGAGATGAGAGCTTCTAAAGCAATGCAGCACAGGGTACATAGCATTAAGAATATAGATGTTCGTTACAATACTGAAGTTGATGAAGTTTTAGGTGATCAGGTTGTTGAAGGTTTACGTATGGTAAACAACCAAACGGGTGAAAAAGAAGAAATTGCTATTACGGGTATCTTTATCGCAATTGGTCATAAACCAAATACCGATATATTCAAAGGTCAATTAGATATGGATGAAACTGGCTACCTTATTACAGAAGGTAAGTCTACCAAAACTAATTTACCAGGTGTTTTTGCTAGTGGCGATGCGCAAGATAAAGAGTATAGACAAGCTGTTACGGCAGCAGGATCAGGTTGTATGGCAGCCTTGGATGCAGAGCGTTATTTGGCATCTATAGGTTCTGTTGAAGAAGCTGTGGCAGATAAGTACTAGAAAGCAAAGAATAAGAATACAAAAGAGCCCATTCTAATGAATGGGCTCTTTTTTTGTTTTATAAAATCAACTAGTCTATTCTAACATAGTTTTCAGAGAATGTTCTGTTACCTTCCTCATCTAAGCTTATTTGACTAAACCTATCATCGCTTAGTTGAAGTTCAAAAGTGAAAATACGCATGGTGTCCATAGCCTGTATCATTTCGTTATCTCCGTATTCTAAGGTTTCCATGAGTTGGTCATCTTTAATGTTATATGTGCCGTAACCAAACCTACCTACTTTATCAACAGGTACATATCTGCTCCACATAATTTTTCCGTTATAGTACATTTTAACCTGTCTATACCCATCTGCAGTAGGTACGGTGTCAATAACTTGTTGTCCGTCATAATTATAAAAACTCTCTAGCTCCCATGTGCCTTGAATGGAATGCATGTAGTTTTCATTAATAGAATTTGTAGAGGCTGCTGAAACCAAAAGAAGCATCAACAATACCAAACCTATAATTTTTTTCATAGTGATAAGGTGTTAGTTAATAAAAGAGATGAATGTGTACTAAAAAGATACGAATTAATTATTACAATTTAATAAAGTAAACATCGAATTATTAAGAATAACGCAATGATTATTAGTTAATTATGCTAATTTAGGGTTGGTAGCAAGGAAGGAGTTTAGAATATTGCAAAGACTTAAAATGTCTTGTTTTGTGTGTGAAGCGCTTAAAACTATACGACTCATTAAAGAATCCTTTTCTGTGGGATACCTGAAATTTGTAACTATAATTCCGTTTTCTTCCAAAAAGGTAGCTAGTAATTCATTTTGAAAATTAAAGCTAGGATGCCCTTCTGCAAAGACAAAAGTAGAAGGAGTTGATAATTTTGATAAGAAGAGCTCGGTATTCTTGCGTAATTGAGCTCTTTTTAAATTGATAAGTTCTTCGGCATCTTTCAAAGTTGCCAATGAAGCAGGTGTAGCTGGGCTGGCACCACCAAAAAAAGGAGTTTGCTTTAGTTGATTAATTCTCTTTGAGTTTCCAAATACGGCGCCTGCCTGTATACCAAATCCTTTTCCTAAGGAGCAAGAAATCAGTAACTCTTTTGGTTGCAGTGATTGTAGAAATCTAAAGCTGCCACCACCGTTCTTACCGGTAATTGCTATACCGTGAGAATCATCTACAACAAGAATTATATCTTTAAGAGGTAAGTTATTAAGGAATCTATAATCCGGATAGTTGTCACCCTGAAAATCAATACTATCTAAAAACAGGACAGCTATTTTATTAGTTTTCTTTTTAATAGCATTTTCAAGTTCGGTCCAACTTTTAAATACTTCTTGTTGATTTCTATGTAATGCAGAATGGGTATTTGGAGCGTAAAATAATTGATGATCTGTATTACTAAAATAATCACATACCAATTGCCCTGCTAAATAACCAGATGACATGGTAATGCAACTTTCGCTACCTACTAGTTTTGCCAGATGGGTATCGACTTCATCAAAAATGGAAATTTTAATATTAGATTTACGTGAAGCACTATAAGCGGTACCATATTTCTTAATATTATTGATGAATAACGATTGAAATTCAGCATTGGTCTGTAACCCTAAATAAGACGTGCCACCAAAGTATAGGTATTCTTTACCATCAACGCTTATAGTTCTGTCAGGAAATTCATCAATAGTAAACATTAATCTAACAATTGTACACCGCTACCGGCAAGTTTAGGGAAAATCACTTTTCCGTCAGGTTCAATATCAACACCCTTTGCAATATCACTTTTCAATAATAAAGCACCATCCATATCAACATAATCTAATTGTGGGATAAGCTGTGCTATCGCCGATATACCAACGGTAGATTCTGTCATGCAGCCCACCATTACGCTTATCCCTAATTCTTTAGCTTTCTTAATCATGCGTAGGGCAGGGGTGAGTCCGCCACACTTGGTCAGTTTAATATTTATCCCACTAAAATGTAAAGCGCATTTTTCTACATCACTTTCTATAATACAACTTTCATCAGCAATTACGGGTAACACGCTATGGTGCATAACCTCTTCCATACCAGACCAATCATCAGCTTTCAAAGGTTGTTCTAAAAACTCTACGCCCAATTCTTTTAATAATGGTGCATTGTGTATGGTCTCTTGTGCCGTCCATGCACAGTTGGCATCTATTCAAATAATAGCTTCGGTATGTTTTCTTAATTCACGAACAATAGCGACATCATCGCTAGTGCCTAATTTAATTTTATAAATGGGCCATGGCATTTCTTGCATTTTTGCCAACATAACATCAATAGATGCTATACCAATTGTGTAGTTGGTTGTTGGGTAGTTTTCTATACTTGTTCCCCAAATTTCATACAGTGGTTTTCCCAGTAATTTTCCATACAGATCATGGGCAGCCAAGTCTAAAGCACAAATAGCAAAATTTGATAAGCCTTTACGTACTAGAAATTCATGAAAAATTTCTGGTGTAGTAAATTCAAATGATTCAATCTCAGATACAATGGCATTGATTTCATCCATCATGCTCTGTGTAGTGATTTTGTAATACGGATTGGAGGTGGCTTCGCCATACCCGGTTTTTCCATCTAAAGATAAAGATGCAATCATAGTATCTTGAAAATCATGAGATTCTCTAGAGATACTGAAGGTATGTTTTAGCGGTAATGTATATTTCTTAAGGTGTACTTGCATACCACTAATATACAGATTAGGTATTGAACTAATCTTGATTTTATTTTTGGAACCGAGAATTATGGCTTTTGTGCTTTAATGAAGTCATTTTTTATTTGCATAGCCATAGCTACGGAACTCAAAAATGACAAAATTAGGGTGCAAAATGTATAATTTGTAGGTAAAAGAAAAAGTCAAGATGAGTTCATTAACAAAAAAATGAAAACCCACTGATATTTCAGTGGGTTTCAATGTTGAATTGATTGAGGAATATTTTAGTATTTGTGTACGCTACCAGAAACCGATTTGTTTTTTTGAACAGAAGGATCACCAACGTAAGAGATATTACCTCCACTAGAAGCCTCTGCCGTTAAATTATCAGTAACGTCAATGCTAATATTTGCACCGCTGCTTGCGTCTGCGTTAGCAACTAAAGTTGATAAATCTTTAGCTCTTACATTAGCACCGCTACTGGCATCTACATAAACTTCTTTAGCTGTACCTTCTAAAGAGATATTTGCACCGCTGCTGGCATCTATATCCATATTGGTAACAAGCACATTGGCATTGATAATGGCGCCGCTACTAGCATCGACCTCTAACTTATCTGACTTAATTTTATTCTCGGTAGTCAAATGAGCTCCACTAGATGCTCGTAAACTAGTTACATTAGGCATGGTTACATATATCTTTTTAGTAGAGCGGCCAATGTTTTCTATACAGTGAATTTTTAATTTTCCGTTTTTAATATCCGTTCCAATTAAGTCAATGATATTTTCATCTGCTTCTACGGCAATGTCAAAATCAGGACCTTGGGTTACAAATACTTCTAAACCTTCAGCGCTAGAGATTTCTGTGAATTCACCTGTAATCTCTCTAGTTTCTTCAACGACAACGCCGTTACCTTTTTCGCCAGATCCAAAATCGCCAAAGTTAATGTCAAAGCCACAAGATGAAAGTAATAGGGCTAATACAAGTGCTACTGTTATTCTTACTAATGTTGTCATGATTGTTCGTTTTTTGATTGATTAATATGTTATGATGATGTAAAAATGATTGTTTTTATATTCTTTTCCGATTTATAAATACCGAATTGTCGTTTTAGATGTATGAACTGTAATTAATTGATACTATCATTAGTATCTACCTTTACGCCGTTCTGATCTAACTTCATTTTAAACGATTCTCCGTTATCGTTAACGTCAATGTCTATTCCGTTTTCGTTGATGATGATCTTACCTTTGTCACCATTATCGTTGATATTAATGTCGATACCATTCTCATTGATATTGATGCGATTAGAACTGTCGTCGTCTTCATCGTTCATTTCAATGAATTCAGGACAATCTTGACATTCAAGCTCACCGCTTTCGGTCATTTCCCAAATATATTCTGCTAGACCTTCAACATCTCTATCCGTATTAACAGTGGTAATCCAATCTCTAGAACTTGTCTGGTCATAGGATAAAATTGTACCTACGGGTAAAAATATGTTTACACGAACTTCCTGGTCTTTAAACTTAGGGCCTTGTGTGGTCAAATAATCATCAAAAGAGATAGTATTGCCGTTCACTTCATATTCATAAACAATCTGACTGGCGATATCTTTTGCCTCTCTGTTGGATGGACCATCAGCCTCTTTTCTAATTTGAACACGAACCAAGGTGTCTTTAGACTTACGAATTCGGAATCTAACATCATCGGAAACCAACACCTTATTACCAGCTTCGTCATAAGAAATGAAGGTGTCGCCCATGTGCATATCCTTTTCGTAATCGTACTCATCTGTAGACACTAATCTAATATTTAAAGTGTCTGTTGGTATCACTGTGGTAATCTCTTGTTCAACAGATGTGCTACCGGTATAGGCGTGTGCAGCAGCTTCTCTAATACCAAAGATGACCAAACATATAATTGATATTAACCATAAGCCCAACAATGAGAATTTAGCAACGGTACCAATTGATTTTAAGTTGTTTACCAATATTTTTAATCCTAAATACATTAAGAAGAAAAACGGAATACCAATTGCAAAAAATGCAAGTAATGATACTACCCAAATAGGTAGGTTGGTAGAATTTACAACATTGTAGAAATCAATACCAGGTACATGAATGATATCTAAAATACCAACGGTGAACATACCTACAAAAAGACCTATCAATGTAGCAGCACCAATGATTACTAAAAGAATACCAATGAATTTGCCAAAGATTTTGAAAAGAAACATTACGATATCACCAAAGGTGTCAAAAATCGTTTTACCTCCTTTTTTGACGGTGTCTCCTACTTTTTCATAGTCTACACTTTTTACACGATCCGCTACGTCATCAAAACCCTCTTTAACTTTACGTTCAATATTACTGATATTCACAGTTTCGCCGCTCATATCTAATTTTTGAGCGGTAGTTTTCGCTTCAGGTATAAGAATCCAAAGAAGGCCATAGATAAAGATGAATCCTCCCCAAGTGAAAATGGTCAAGAAAATCCATAGTAAACGAATCCATAACGGGTCAATACCAAAGTAATGCGCTAACCCTGCAGATACACCGGCAACGTATTTCTTTTCAGTATCTCTGTATAATTTCTTTACTCTTTCTTTAGTGAATGCAGACTTCGCCTTTGGTTCATCTTCAAAGATATCTTCGTCAACCATGTAATCTTCAGGTTGCCCCATTATGGCGATAACTTCATCTACTTCTTTCTGAGTGATAACCTGTCTTTCATTCTCTAATTTGTCATGAAAAAGTTCGGCTATACGAGCTTCTATATCTGCAATGATTTCATCGCTGCCCGGGGTGTTGGCAAAAGAACGTTTTACAGATTCTAAATACCTACGCATTATATTGTATGCCTCTTCGTCTATATGGAAGAGCATGTTTGCTAAATTTATATTTACTGTTTTGTTCATGATTAGCTGTTTTTTGAGTTGGTTACCAGGTTGGTGGCTTTTCTTAATTCGTCCCAAGTGGTATCTAATTCTTTAAGGAATATTTTACCGGTCTCGGTTAGTGTGTAGTATTTTCTTGGTGGTCCAGAAGTAGATTCTTCCCAACGGTAGTTCAGAAGTCCCGCATTCTTTAACCTGGTCAATAGCGGATAAATAGTACCTTCCACTACAAGCATTTTTGCATCTTTTAGCGTAGCTAAGATTTCAGAAGCATACTTATCATGCCCATTTAAAATGGACAGGATACAATACTCCAAAACCCCTTTACGCATTTGTGCTTTTGTATTTTCTACATTCATAATCTCTTTTTGCTTTTTATGCAGTCCCGCTTTCGGAGGGGATTGCTCCATTGTCTCTGTTGTCTGCATAGGTTAACTGTTCGTTTTTTGTTTGATGAATAAACATCCTGATTGATTTTTTTTGATTGATTAATAAACTCTTAAGGGTGTGATGAATACCCGGTATATATGTAAGCTGATGATGCTATTTAATAAATTTTATAGTGAAGGGATATTCAAAAACTTCCCCTTCATTTGTTTTTATAGTTGCTAATATGGTATAAACGATATTGATGATAAATAAGGCTGATTGAGCCAAACCAAGTAATGCTACTGATATCATCCATGGACCGAACAAGTCGTCTGTATCAAAATTAAAATTGATACTGTTGAAACTATGCACATTCACTAATCCGAAATTATCAAAGTCGAAAATGTTTGGTAGAAATCCGCCTAAGAAAAATGGAATACTGACCATACCTACAAGAATAGAGTAGAGTAGTATGCTAATTTGAAAGTTCAAAGCTTGTTTGCCGTTGTGGTCTACAAACTCATATTCTTTTTTATTCGCTGTCCATAATACCAAAGGAATGATGAAGTTCCCAAACGGAATAAAGAACTTAGAGAACGTACTTGCATGAATAAGTGCAGAGAGGTTTCTTTCGTGTTTTGTTACTGATTCTGTCATGATTGATTCGTTACTGATGATGATTGATTTTAATACTATGCGAAAGCTAATTACTTTGATTACCTATTAACTTCCTATGCAAATATATGTCTAAAAAAAGGTACTATGTAACGCATAGTACTATTATTTAACAATATTTTAACATTTTAGAATGGTATAAATAATGGCTATTTTTATCGAAATTTTCAGATAAAATGGCGGTAACACCTAGTAAAATCAATATGTTCTCATTTTTTAAACTACCGTCTGCATGGTGGTGCGGGGTACGTTTAAATGAAATTGACAAAAAGCGTTCAGTAGTGACGGTAAAGCACAGATGGTTCAATCAGAATCCGTTTAATTCCATGTTTTGGGCAGTACAAGGTATGGCGGCAGAATTAACAACTGGGGCATTAATGATAGATCAAATTGAAGCAACAGGAAAGAAAATCTCCATGTTGGTGGCGAATAATACTGCAAATTTTTCTAAGAAAGCTACAGGTAGAATTACATTTACTTGTGAAGACGGACACTTAATTAAGGAAGCTTTGGATAAAACGATTGCAACCGGAGAAGGACAAACCATTTGGATGAAATCTGTGGGCGTAAATACAGATGGAGTAGTGGTAAGCACGTTTAAGTTTGAATGGACGGTGAGGTTAAAGCAGAAAAAATAAATGGAATGAAAGAAGGGGTACAGTTTAAGGAAACGCAAAAATTTACGCAATGGTGGTTGTGGTTGATTATACTTGCTCCAATAATTTTATTTGTTATAAAGGTTATAAGCACAAGAATATATGTATTTGGTGGATACGCTGCAGCTGAAACAAGTAACAGCAATATGATATGGATAGCCAATAGAATAACTCTAGGTGAGTTATTACCGTATTTTTTTTATTTACTTACTGTATTGTTTTTGGTATTAATAAAACTAAAGGTGGTGGTTACCAATAAGAAAATAAAAATTCGTCATCTTTTATTTTTTAGTAAAATCATTGATTTAAGTGAAGTAACAGAACAACAGATCATTAATTATGATTTTGTAGGTTATGGTATCAGAAAAACTAAAAAGTACGGTACTGTCTATAATGTAAAGGGTAAAGAGGGGGTCGCCATAACACTTGATAATGGTGAAAAATACCTTATTGGCTCGCAAAAGGCAAAAGAGCTTCACGCGACAATCCGCAGTTAATTAAATATATTTTTTTCAATGGAATAAGCTTCAGTACTTTGATTAGTTTCTGTTACATAATTCCGAATATAAAAAAAATCCAAATCTTTTCATTTTTAGGTGTTTCTTAAGATTTACTAAAATATTTTGATTGGTAGATTAAATTTACCCATTGCTCTATATACTGTTTCTACATATATATTAAGATTGCTGATACTTTAGATAATGTTCACTTTTATGGTGTATAGAATGGCTAAGACCATTCTTAAAATTATAATTTTAATAGTGTGCAGAATATGAAGAAAGTACCGATTTTTTTAATGTTGATTATGGTAAGTTGGGTTTATGGGCAAGAAACAGATGATATTTATATACAGTCAGAGTTTTTTCCAAGTAGTGATGTAACTGATATTTTTAGATTTAAAGCGGGTGTAGACATTCCCATTATTAATACTACTACAGAAAAATTTACAGTAGGGGGGAATTTGCAAAACACCACATTAAGCTACATAGATGAAGATGTACCCTTTGAAACAGAGGAAATTGAAACTTTCAATTCTTTTAGTCTACGTTTTACTTATCAAAGAAATTTAAGTGAAGATTGGAGCATATTTGCTATGCAGGAATCTCAATTTTCCTCTAATTTCAGGAATGATAATATAGTATCTGATGATATATTTTATAATGCCATGCTTACCTTGAGTAAATATAACGGTAGAGATAAGAGTATACTAACCTTTGGTGCGGCTTATGATATTAAATATGGCTTGTACTACCCAATACCGGTAATAAGCTATTCAAGAAGATTAAATGATAATTGGGCTTATAAGGTTGGTGTTCCTGATAGTCGTGTTAAATATACTTTAGCAGAAAATCATGATTTTGAAGGTTTTGCTACTTTAAGCGGTTTTACTGGTAATATAAATGATGAAGTAGAGGTCTATAAAGAAGACTATAGCGGTACACTAAGGCAAACAAGTGTATTGGTTGGTCTTGGTTATAATGTTGGTTTATGGGATAAATTTACCGCAACGGTACAAGGTGGCTACACTGCTTATAACCGTATGCATATAAAAGATTACAGCAATAATGAAATTTACGATTTTGATATGTCTAATAGCTTTTATTTCAATGTAGGGGTAAAATATACCTTCACTAACAAAACTAATGATAGAGAGGTGTACTAAAATGATCTCGAAGTAAAATTTAAGGAAAGCCTGGCAGTGTATTGTTATTGGTATTTGAGTTAACTAGTTTTAAAAGTAAGGTGGTAATTTGTAACAAAGTTGGCACCTTTACTACTTATAGTTATCAATCAAAAACAAAATACAAATGAACGCACACGAAATAGATTACGAGATTTTTGGGGAAGAAATGCAATATGTTGAAATAGAGCTAGACCCTCAAGAGGCAGTTGTTGCCGAAGCTGGTAGCTTTATGATGATGGATACCGATATTAAAATGAGTACCATTTTTGGTGATGGTAGCAATCAAGACAATAGTGTTTTAGGAAAGATTTTTTCTGCAGGTAAAAGAATGTTGACAGGAGAGAGTCTGTTCATGACGGCATTTTTAAATATAGGTCAGGGTAAAAAGCAAGTTAGTTTTGCTTCTCCGTATCCTGGTAAAATTCTGCCTATTGACCTTTCTGAAATGGGTGGTCGTTTCATTTGCCAAAAAGATGCCTTTCTATGTGCAGCACAAGGAGTATCTGTAGGCATCGAGTTTTCAAAGAAATTAGGTCGTGGACTCTTTGGTGGCGAAGGTTTCATCATGCAAAAATTAGAAGGTGACGGAATGTCTTTCATACACGCTGGTGGAACTTTAGCTAAAAAGACATTAGGTCCTGGTGAAGTATTAAAAGTAGATACCGGTTGTATTGTAGGCTTCACCAAAGATGTTGATTATGATATTGAATTTGTAGGTGGAATTAGAAATACAGTTTTCGGCGGAGAAGGCTTATTTTTCGCAACCCTTCGCGGTCCGGGAACTGTGTACATTCAGTCCTTACCATTCAGTCGTTTGGCAGGTAGAGTGCTAGCATCAATACCAAGAGGTGGAAAAGATAAAGGAGAAGGTAGTATTCTTGGTACGCTAGGTGATATTGTTGGTGGAGATAATAGGTTTTAAGATTTAAGGACAAGGTAAAGAGTACAAAGTAGGGAGTATTAAGTATTAAGTAGTTTGTTTTTATTTTGAGAAGAGAATTAGAATAAAGAATATAGAAAATAGACCTGTTTTATCAGGTATTTTAGGAGAATTTAGCGATGATAAAAGTAAGTGGTATTAAGTACAAAGTACGGATTATAAAAACATTTGAACTTGAACTTGAACTTGAACTTGAACTTAAATTTTTTCCAACAACCAACAACGAATACATGAGTTTCAAAAACCAGATAGAATTTCTTAAAGAATTACAGAAAAACAATGCTAAGGAGTGGATGGATGCCAATCGTAAATGGTACAAACAAGTACGTGATGAATACATCGATTGGCTCAATAGTATGAATAAGAGACTTGCTGATATTGATGATGAATATTATGATACACCTGGTAAGAAGGGAATAAATCGTATTAATAATAACTTGATGTTTCACCCCAATAAACCGGTATATAAAGACCATTTTGGAGCGGGATTCGACAAGAAACCAAAAACGGCGGATTTCTATTTTGAACTGGGAATTGAACGTTGCGTTTTCGCAGGCGGATTATGGAGACCTGAGTCTAAAGTATTACGCAGTATTCGCGATGCCATTGATTATGACGGGGAAGAATTAGTGAAAATTTTAAATAAGAAATCTTTTAAAAATCGCTTTGGAAATCTTTTTGAAGATGCGAAACTAACAAACGCACCTAAAGGGTTTGCCAAAGATCATAAGCATATAGAATTGCTCAAAAACAAGACTTTTGCCGTATTCCAAGAGTTTGATACTAAAGAAACTAACAAGGCTAATTTTGACGACGAGTTGATTAACGCCTATAAAGAAATGCTTCCGTTTAGGCGTTATTTGAACAAAGCGATTACAGTTTAATACTAATTTTAAAAGAAAATATCCATTGCAATTAATTTAGCCATTACCAAAACCAATCAAATAAAAAGTTAATGACATATAATACAGGTATTAATAATATTCCAATTAACAATCTATTTTCAAGATCTCCAATTCGGGAAGTTACTATTCCTTTTCTATAAAGCAAGTAATATATTATTAAACTCATAATTATTGAAACGAGCATAATGTATTTAAATGGATCTGTATTGTTCATTAAGACAAAATAGAAATTAGGCATAAGGTGATAATAAATATTCAAGCTGATTATCTTTCTATCCTAGATTCAATAGCCCATTACATAATACTTGCTGAATGATTTTCAAAATTTATATTTTACAAAAAAATTCCTATCAAAAAAATAATTACAAGTAGCGTATCTATTCCAATACTAAATATAAAAAGGTAACCTATAATTTTTCGCCATTTTTTACTAGACATATAGAACAAACATAAGTTATTTATCTAAGTTAATTATATCTGCAGCAGGTATCCACCTAGCTTTTAAATCTGGCTGAGTCATCAAACTATCTAGTGGAAACATTGGTCTTTTTATTCTTTTATATCCTAAACGATTCAGGTCTTGATCAACGCCTCCCGGGGTAAGCGCCATGGTCCAATCGCCACGCATATCATATAACTCGGGTACTAGGTAGCCAATTTTAACCACTACAATATCAGCATTTTTAGGGTCCAGACCTAAGTTTGTAAAATCGCTCATATGGTGGTAAGGCTTTCGTTTTTTAGTCACGATAACATCAATATTCCCCACTTTTACAACGACTTCAACTTCGGCATTTGTATCGCCTTCTTTTATTGCAGTTATCGTCCCGTCCAATAATAAAGGTCCGGCAAATCTATGGTCAACGGCAGCACCTGCTTCCGCTTTAATTTTTCCGCCAACACCTATTTCCTTTGCTTTTTCTACAAATTCTGGTCCGGGTATAGAAGCATAGATTAAAGACTTTCCGTTTTTAGATGTAAATTCAGGTCTAGCCAATAGTTCTTTCAAAGTCCAAGTTACATCACCGGCACCACCAGCGGTAGGGTTATCGCCCATATCACTAATCATGTAAGGTTTCTTGTCACTTGCCAATGCCAATTTTAAACTTTCGTCTAAGGTTGTTGTAGGTGCTACAAATTCAAATTCATTGCGAACATCCCAAAAGCTTTGTGCTAATTTCTCGGCACCCTTTGCTACTTTTTCTTTATCATCACCGGTAACCATTACTACGGCATGGTTACGAGGTTCATCTGCCCAAGCATAACCAATCCAAATTGCTGCATCAATAACGCCGTCTTGATCGGCAACTGTAGGTATTTTGGCATAAAGACTTTTACCAGGTTCTATACGCGTACTAGTTTTTTCTCCGGGTAATAGAATAGGTACAGGAACCCAAGCTTTAAAAGCCGGTTTCCCTTTACCGTTCTCCAACCTATCAATTAAATTGGTAACTGCTCGCTTTTTAGATTCAATAGCATCTTCATGCGGCGCCATACGGTAACAGGTGATTAAATCAGTGTGCTTAGCTAGTCGTTCAGAAACATTGCCGTGTAGATCCATAGAAGTTGAAATCAATACATCATCACCAAGAACTTTGCGAATACGAGCAATAAAATCACCTTCAGGATCATCTAGACCAACAACGCTCATTGCGCCGTGTATGTCAAAAAAGAGTCCGTCATACGGCTTGTTTTCATCTAATAATTGTAAACTTTTAGTCACCAAAGATTCGTATGCTTCTCGTGTAACCGTACCGCCAGGTAGTGATTTACCAACTAGCGTAGGTACCCATTTCGCTCTTTTTCTATTTACAGAGTCTGGTTGTAAAAATGGATATCTGCTAAAAACCGAGTCGCCCACCTTTGCGTGAAAAGCCTCTTCTGTAGAAAGGGCAGGTGAGAAGGTACTACTTTCAATACCCAAACCGGCAATAGCAATTTTAGGTAATTCTTTTTGTTCGTCAGAAGCTTTGTCATCTTTACAAGAGGTAGAACAAATTAAAAGTAAAAAGGCGAAGAGGTAGAGTGGTTTCAAGGTTGTCGTAATTTAGAGTTTGTATTGAAAAGATAACTAAAAAGAGTTTTATGGAACAAGAGTTTTTGCTGGATAACGGATTTAAAGCTATTACCGTAGAAGAATAGCGGACATAAGTAATTAGGTTATGAATTAGGCGGTACTAGTCATATCTTTATAATCGAATTATAAATTTAAATCAATTGAAAAACGGAAGCATAAAAGACGTCGAGAAAAAATTACTTTCTGATAATTGGTATAGGTTACATAAATATACATTTAAGTATCAACGCCCAGATGGTACTTGGGAAACACAAGAGCGTGAAGCTTACGATAGGGGCAACGGGGCAGCCATTTTATTATATAACTCTAAAAAAGGAACTATTGTTCTTACCTGCCAGTTTAGAATGCCAACATATGTGAACGGTAATGAAGACGGAATGATGATAGAGGTCTGTGCCGGACTCTTAGATGGCGATAACCCTGCCGATTGTGTACGTAAGGAAACGGAGGAAGAAACAGGTTATAAAATAAGTAATGTACAGAAGGTGTTTCAAACCTACATGTCTCCGGGTTCGGTAACCGAAATCGTTTATTTATTTGTGGGCGAATATGACGATAGTATGAAAGTAAGTGAAGGTGGAGGTGCGGAAGATGAAACTGAAAATATTGAGGTATTAGAGTTAGATTTTAATGACGCTATGAAGATGGTAGCGAGCGGAGAAATTAAAGATGCCAAAACTATTATGTTGTTACAATATGCAAAACTGAACGGGTTAGTTTAATCATTGATGACCGACTATAAGAATATGAAAAATGTCCATAAAGTCGGATTTGGTGGTGGATGTCATTGGTGTACCGAAGCTGTGTTTATGGCGCTCAACGGAGTTGAAAAAGTAGAACAAGGCTTTATTGCCCCAAAAGAAAACCCAACAGATTTTTCCGAAGCCGTTATCGTTCACTACAATGCTAGTAAAATTGATTTGAAAGATTTGGTGGCTATTCATTTAGATACGCATAGAAGTACAGAAAATCATTCTATGCGAAATAAGTATAGGTCTGCTATTTATTATTTTAGTCATGAATTCAGACCTATATTAAGTCAAATAATGACTGATAAGCAAGAGGAGTATAATGGTGAATTAATAACGGCAATAGTACAATTTGGCGATTTTAGATCATCTGAAGAAAGGTTTCATAATTACTATTTTAGCGATACGGAGAAGCCATTTTGTAAAACGCATATCTCACCTAAAATTAAGATGTTGAAAGAGAAATATGTTAAGAATCTATCTGCAAAAGTGAAATAGTTAATAGGTATCTCTTAGTGTTTTAAGCATTTGTTCCATTTTAGACCTTTCTTCCCTCGTTGACTGTCTATAATGATTATTCATAAAACTAAAAATCAAAGTTTTACCAGATGTTGTCAGTAGATATCCGCTAAGACAATAGTTATTGCTTAAACTACCAGATTTTGCATAGATGTAAGGTTGCCCGTCACCAGCGAATCTATTCTTTAAAGTCCCTGATATTCCGCCAGCCGGAAAAATAGCAAACAAACGCTTTTTGGGAATTTGGTTATGAAGCTTATCTAAAACGCTTACCATGTTTTGTGGCGTAAATAGGTTGTAACGTGATAGTCCGGATCCATCTACCCATCTAGGGGTTTGTTTTAAATCGTTCAGTTCACTTTTTAGAATATGAGTTCTTATCAGTTCACTGTTCAAGGTATCTTTCAATTCAGATCCGGCCAGTAGCAATAATTGTTCAGCAATAAAATTATCGCTTTCATGCATCATTCTTACGTACAGCGAATCTGAAGAAATACCGTATAAAGTCCGTTTTTTTCCAGAGGGCATAGCAGTGCTCATTCCTATCTTTTTATTCAATACGTTTTCTAAAATTGATTTGGTAGTAAAGTTACTCGTGATAAATGGCGTTTTAAGAGTGTCTCTAGATTGTGAAGGATAATAAAAGGTATTAGAAAATTCATTCCGGTTATTCTTGTTTGTCAGTTGAATAACACTGTCCTTAAAATAGGTGGGGGAAACTTGTAAAGCTTCATTACGGTATGTCATTACAACATTACCATGTATGGGTAAATTGCTTTTTTCTGGAGAATAGTACCATTGGTAATCGTCCCAAGCCCAACCTGGTCCGTATTTTTTATCTTCAAAATTTCCAGAAGAGTATACTAAATTATCATGCTGTTGTAAAAACTTTAAAGCCGTTGAATCTTTTAAATATGGATGTAAAAAGGACGGGTCTCCTGTTCCTTCAAAGTAGATGGAGTCGTTACGTTCTATATATTTTAAAGAGGGTATTTCTACTGGCAATGTTTTAAGCGCAGCAAAAAGTGTAAAAATTTTAGTGTTACTGGCAGGTATAAAATATTTGTGGCTGTTTAGATTATAGAGCGTGTCTTTGGTAACTGCATCAATTACCAAAACTCCGGTAAATTGGTTTTGATAGAAAGTAGATGATAACTGTTTGTCAAAGGTTTTTGAAATCAATGATTTCTTTGAACTACATGCTGAAAATAGGATCAAAGCTATTCCCAAAAAAAGAAAATTCTTCATGTATTCGAAATTACAAAAATGGAAACTTATCAATGTTATAAAAATTTAACAAGTAAGTAATTACTTTAACTTTTTGTATGCAATATTAAAACTGCATTTCTGTTTACCTTTATACAACAACAAATCTATTAATCTAACAACAAAATGTCTAAGTCTATGCTAGAGTATAGTAAAACAGTGCTTAAAAAGGTTAGTTTTGATACCTTATTATTTTGTAAAGAATTAAAGAAAGCGTTAATGACGCTGCTGCCAGAAGAGGCAGAGGAATTAAAAATCTGGTTAGAAAGTTATATAACGGATAAACCAGAATTACATCAAAGTTTAGTTTATTTAAAAGCATAATAGAGAGCCACGTTAAGTGGCTCTTTTTTTTTAGGCAACCATTTAATCTTTTTGGTATCTAGAATAAAAAAGCTCTTTGAACCTTAAGTTTCTATTTATATGTTTTGCATTATCATTTCTTGCTTGTGAAAGTAATGATGTAAATGATGATACACCAATTGACAATACTAATTTAGTAGGTGAGTGGTTGTTGACAGCTTCATACGTTAGTCCTGGTGGTGCAACAGAGTGGAAAGATGTGGATAAAGGATATCGTTACTTCTTCAATGAATTTGGAAATTATGAGAGAACAGATTACGATAAAAACTTTTTAGATGCTGGTACTTATGAAATTACAGATGAAGAGTTGTATCTCTATTTCAGTACTGAAGGTGAAAAAGATACGCTAGGTTATAGCGCAAACTTTAATGAAAGTAAAACTAGATTAACCTTATCACCTTCTTACCCTGGTATTTGTGTAGAGGGTTGTTTGTATAGATTTAATAAAGAGTAGCTAATTATTTGTTTATTGGACTAATGATTTTCACATCTTGAAATGCGATAGCTCCACGTACAATACCAGTTATAACATCTCTTAATGCCTCTGTAATCTGAACTTTTAGTTCTTTTTTATGATAAATAAGGCTTACCTCACGTGCAGGTGATGGATCTTTAAAATACTTCAGATTCTTCTTTTTTACATCATCAAGTTCTAAAGTGTTTAAATAGGGAAGTAGGGTCATGCCTAATCCTTCATTAGATAGATTTATAAGTGTTTCAAAACTACCGCTTTGTAAGCTAAAATGTTCGCCACCTATTTTAGGTGCTTTACACAGGTTAAGAACTCCTTCTCTAAAGCAGTGTCCGTCTTGAAGTAACAGAATATCTTCAATATCTAAATCTTCTGGTGTAATTTGAGAACTATTTCCTAAACGATGTTCTTTAGGTACATAACCAACAAAAGGCTCATAGTATAATGGTCTTTCGGTAATGAAATCAACCTCTAATGGCGTAGCTGCTATTGCGGCATCAATGTGGCCGTCTTCAATATTTTGAATTAAACTCTCTGTATTCTGTTCTTTAATTATAAGGTTTACCTTCGGATATTTCTGAATAAAATTCTTTAAAAACATAGGTAATAAAGTGGGCATTATAGTTGGGATAATACCCAAAACATAATCCCCACCTATATATCCTTTTTCTTGTTCTACAATATCTTTTATACGCGCCGCTTCATTTACAATATTCTTTGCCTGAGCTACAATTTTTTTACCTACTTCTGTAATAGTAATTGGTTTTTTACTACGATCAAAAAGAAGTATATCTAGTTCATCTTCAAGCTTTTGAACTTGCATGCTTAAGGTAGGTTGTGTTACAAAGCTTTTCTCGGCAGCTAATGTAAAATTCTTGTATTCGGCAACAGCAAGTACGTATTGTAATTGGGTAATGGTCATGTATATAGTATAAGGTTATAAAATTACTAAAAACCATTATTATAACCTATTGGCAACAGGTATTCAGACGATAATTTAATGCTAAAAACGAAGGGTTAATTCCATATCCTCTTCTTCAATAAGGAACTTTGCATCACTAAACGTTGGTGGTCCCATTGGCATGGAACTACCGCTCATAGCATAATCTTCAGTAGGCATACCATTGTTGGCGAAATCCATACGGTTGTTATCATTGGCATCATGAAGAACTGAAAAGGCATAATCTCCCGGTTGAATGTTCTCAAAGGTGATAATCAATTCACCGGTTTCAGCTTTGTCTTTGCTCATTTTAATAGCTTCTGCTTTCATAAAAGTATTTTCATTATGCAATCCGCTTAAAATATGACCATCATTGTTCAACACATTTTCAATGATGACCGTTAAGGTGATACCATCATTTTCTTGAGCGTTCACGGTAAAACTCATTGCTAATACGGTTAGGGTAAATAGTAACTTTTTCATTCTATAAGGTTTTAAAGATTAATTGATACTTCAAAGATGCCTTATGAATATGCTTTTTTAAAAAGCGATTCACTCAATTGTAGAAATGTGCTACTGAATTGTAAGTTTTAAATAATTAAGAAAAGGTATGGTATTGTAAGATTTAAAAAGTCTATTTATTCTTTGGTCGTAAGAAAATAATCTAGACCAAATTTACCTGACCCAAAACCCATATAGAAAAGACCTAAACAGAAGAAAATAAAAGTTGGCATTATATTCCATGAATAGTCCCATGGTCTAAATACTATGGTAGTAAACATGGTTACGGTAATAAAGAAAGATGTTATTCTCGTATTTAGGCCTAAAATTAATAATATGCCGCCCAATGCTTCCGTAAATCCTGCGGACCAAGCAAACAGTTCTGGCATCAATGAGAATGGAGTTCCAAATTGTTTTACCAATTCAACAAACCAATCTGAAACCTCAAAATACGCTAACCCCATTGATGTGGGAGTCCATGGTGTTCCAAATTTATTTATTGCAAAAACAAAAGAAAGAAGATAGCCCGTAATTACTCTAGGTATTAATATTAGTACGTTAGGTAACAGTGCATCTACCTTAAAGGGAATAATTAACTTTTTAATGGGTTGTAGTTGGTGGTACATAGGTTTAAGTATTGGTTACTTAAACTTATAAAAATTTAAGGTATTTAAAGATGATAAAAATCAATGTTTATTTTTTTTAAAATGTTTATTTTAAATGGGAGGTTTGGATTACTTTAATTCAATACTATCTATTTCAAGCTTAAAATCCTCATTGACACCGTTCTTGATAATAAATGCAATCTGAGCTAGATAGTCGCCATGGTAGTTGGGTAATTTTAATTCTTCACCTCTAAAAACAGGTTCCATTTCTTTAAACGGAATTTCAATAATTTGCCACTCTTTACTAGATTTAAAATCATAACTATAGGTGTGTCTTTGGTGTTCACCAGATTTACATCTAAAAGCATATTTCTTGCCATCTCCTTTTAATTTAATTATAAATGACGAGAACATATCAACAGGCATACGATCTACATCATGCCTAACAAGACAAAAGCCGCCATTATTTTCTAATGAAACGTGTCCGCTGAATACGCCATTACCTTCAAGGTTTACTTGTATAAGCCCCATAGATAAACCGCCCATAACACCATCATTAACTACTTGCCATTCTTTAGGGTCTGTCTTTTTGTTAAATTTAAATATGGATGCTACATCACTCATAATTTTTTATTTTTTTAAAACTTAATACATCTAAAATTAGATGAAAGCAGCATGAACAACTTATGCTTTTCGCAATTATTTTAACTTGTTTAAAAAATGGTTAGTCTAGACGCTTTTTCATTTCGGTGGCAACCGCTTTCTCTGTAGGAGTTTGTTTTTCTAGCTCATCTATAATTTTTGGATGATCATGCTCTCTGCCTTGTGATAATTTGTTGACAGCCTGTATATCATTAATTTCAATTTCAAAACCAATGATACCTGTTACCTGCCGCATTGTTTTTTTAGACATGTCATTTAGTGAAATAGGATGTTCAGACTGTTGTTCATATTTATCTACAAGTGTATGTAATGATGTCAATAGTTCTTCTGAAGTTTGAATTTTAACTGTACCATAAACATGAACGGCAATATAGTTCCAAGTAGGTACTTCTTCATCCTTATACCATGAGGAAGATATGTAGCTATGTGGACCGTTGAAAATACAAAGTACTTCATCACCATCGACTAGATTTTTACTCTGTAAATTCGCTTTGGCTATATGACCTACGAGAACATCTTTTTTTTTCAAGTTTTTTCCTAACTCTAAAGGAATATGTGTTCCCCAAGGTCTGCCATTTATCGTATTGATCAAGATGCCAAAACTATTATTCTTTAAAAAGTCGTGAATCTCTTCAATATTATTGTTCTTGTAGTGCTCAGGTATAAACATAGTCGGAATTTTAATAGATAAACATAAAGGTATAAAGTAAAAGTCTTTAGAAACAATTATTTAATGTTTAGTGCTACATAAATTATATAATCCTTACTATCTTCAAAATGAATTTTAAAATAAAAATATGCCCTTTATAACAAATACAAAAGCAAAAGAACAAGTCGATATTTTCTATGAAGATTATGGAAGCGGACAACCCGTTATTTTAATTCATGGATGGCCTCTAAGTAGAAAATCTTGGGAACAACAGGTGTGGAAGATTGTTGAGGAAGGCTATCGATGTATTTCATATGATCGTAGAGGTTTTGGTACATCATCTTCACCATGGAATGCATATGATTATTCTGCCTTGGCAAGTGATTTGAATGCCATAATAGAAGAATTGGATTTGGAAGATGCCATAATAGTTGGTTTTTCAATGGGAGGCGGAGAGGTAGTTCGTTATTTAACTGACTATGGTTCTGATAGAATTGCAAAAGCAGCATTAATCAGTTCTATAATTCCTTTAGTTAAACAAAAGCCTGATAACCCTGAGGGAGTCCCAGAAGATGCTTTAGATGGTATCATTGATGCTTTGCAGAAAGATAGAATAGGTTTCTTAAAAGAATTTAGTAAAGGTTTTTACAATTTT
>NZ_JBDVOT010000041.1:0-10607 GCF_039968975.1 Maribacter sp.
AATCCCTTTGTAATTCTATTATAAAATAGCAAAGGGATTTTTTTTAAACACTACTTAAAGTTATCTAGCGTGCAGCAGTACCACTTATAGGTTTGCCTTTTCGCAATTGTCTTTGAATTTTTTTAATAGCAGATTCTATGGATTTTTCGGGTTCAATAATATTGTATTCTCCCCAAAAATCTGGATCGGTAAAACCTATGGCTTCGTCACTTAATATAATTGATGACTTCATTCTGTCCTTATACTTAGGAAAGGTATTTTCTGTATTCTTTTCCCAATCTGTGATAGCCATTTCACAATTCATGCTGTATACTGAATTGAATAAACGTTTGTCCCAATCTATTTTGAATTCTAATAGAACATTGCTATAGCCATAATACCATTTACCATCTTTTTCTCTGTAATCTACACGGTAAGATACTTCCGTTGGCCATACCTCTGCATTCTTAGGTTTTCTTCTTACGAACATTTGAGATGCCAATCTTTTATCAGTAATGTTAAGGGAGTAAATAGCGCTTGTCAATATTTTATTTTCAGCATCAATGTATAGTTTACCATTATATAACGGGTCTATAATTTCAGGTTTTTGCTTGAAATCAATAACGTAAATAAGCTGGTCATTTACACGAGTAGAGGTGTCAAAAGAAAAATCGTAGTATGCTAAAGTCTCTGGTGTAAAGATGTAGTTTGGGTATTTTACCATGTCCACAAATAATGTATTGAACGGTCCGCCTTGAAGTTTCAGAGCAACCGTGTCTAACTTATTGTAATCCGTACTCTTACGAGCTTTGTAAAGTTCTAGTGCATCGGTCTTTTTAGAAGAATATGGAGTTTTGTAAATATTCACTACCGCTTCTGAAAGACTTACATTAGTTCTTCTTTTCTTAATAGTTTCTCTGTAAAAGGCAGTCATTACAGTACTTTCATTTAAATAATTGTCCCCCTTTTTGTTCAGCGTTTCTTTTACTAACGCCTCAGCATCATTTGGGGCATCTATACTTGCCTCTGATAAGGCCATAACAAATTCGGTCATGAAGATTTTATTCTTCTTCTCCTCTAATTCTGAAATAGCAATTTGTTTGGTTTTGTAACCTAAGAATGCAATAGTTAATTTGTTTTCAGTGTACTCACTTGGAACTTTCAATGAAAATTGCCCTTCTGAGTTGGTAATCGTGGTTACATTGGTGTTGTCTACGGTAAGTGTAGCAAAAATTAAAGGTTTTTTGGTGTCGGCATCTAAAACTTCACCGGTGTATTCCGTATAATTAATGGCTTGTGCCATCATGGCATAGGTTCCTAATCCTATGGAAACAAGAAATATCAATATATACTTGATAAAATGATGACTTGTTGAAAAATTGTACTCTTGTGACATAACGTATCTTTTCTTTATAAGGTAGTGATTAATAACGAATTATATCGATATTTTCTGTTAAATCGTTAGTGTTGTGATAGCAATGATATGACGAAATTACTTTTTGCCGTCGAATGTTTTTGATGAGGTACTAACAAGCCTGTTGATTTCCTTTAATTCTTCTTCGGTAAGATCACGCCATTTTCCAACGGGTACATCTAGTTGTACGTTCATAATTCTAATGCGCTTCAATTTCTTTACCCTATAATCTAGGTATTCGCACATTCTACGAATTTGTCTGTTTAGACCTTGAGTTAGAATTATTCTGAATTGATATGTACTTACTTCAAAAACCTCACATTCTCTGGTGACTTGGTCAAGAATAGGAATTCCTTTGCGCATCCTATTTAAGAAATCAATGGTAATTGGCTTATCTACGGTTACCAAATATTCTTTTTCGTGGTTGTTACGTGCACGAAGTATCTTGTTTACAATATCGCCATCATCGGTTAGGAATATAAGTCCCTCACTTGGTTTATCTAATCTACCAATTGGGAAAATTCGTTTTGGGTAGTTTATAAAATCAATAATATTGTCTTTTTCAACACCCGTATCTGTAGTGCAAACAATACCTACGGGTTTGTTGAATGCCAAGTACGTAGATTTTCCTTTGGATCCCTTAATCAGTTCTCCATCAACTTTAACAACATCTCCTGCAGATATTTTAGTACCCATTTCTGGTACTTCTCCGTTAATGGTTACTCTACCTTGGTCAATCAATTTATCTGCAGCTCTACGTGAGCAATAACCAGCTTCGCTTAAGTATTTATTTATCCTTGTTTTGTTGGTGTTATCTTGCATATTCAGCGTGCTGTTTCTAATGTTGATTTCGATTTAATTCTTGTTGGTAAATTTCTCTACCTAATTGTGCTAAAAACGGAATTCCTATTTCATCATATTCATAGGCGTCATCATTAAAGATACCGTCTTTGTTTACTAAAATAGTTGCCGTCAATAGAAAATCGATATTATTTTTACTGTCTTTTATATAGGCACAATCAGTTAACGTGCCGTAAGCGAACCCTACTTTATTATATATTTCTATATACTCAGGTATGATCTTTTTAGTATCGCCAAACATGAAAAACTTACAGTAGCCATCATAATATGTAGCCTGATCATAGCCTGCTTTTTGCGGAGTAGTGTGCATTGCTTTAAGTAAATATGCTCTTTGCTCGCTACTAAGGTCAAACTGTTCTGTTGCTTTATAGTTCTGCGGAAACATCACTCTTTTTAAAAGGTTGTGTTGTGCAGAAATAGGATAATAGTTTTTTTGACTAAAATCAAAAGCTTCTTCAATGAGTTCGCCATCTTCAAAATACCCACTTCCCTTTTCAATTTCAAAGAGCTCTAAACGTTCTGGTGTCTTGTTTAAGATTGATTCCGTAATTCCAGTAGTAGAATCGTTCAAGTAAATGATTAGGGGCTTTGTTCTTAAATCATCTGAATGATAGCCTAATCTATGACTTAGTCTAACAGGTGCAATCCCTTTGTTCTTTAAACTTTCATTGATAGCTTCAAATCCTAAGAACTCTACCAACCTATTGTTTGCCAAATTATCACTGACTGCAAAAATTTCAGATATATCCTTTGCAACGGTACTTTCAAGAGTATCGCCTTCTATATAGTATCTCGTATTTATAGATAAGGTGTCTGTTTTATTTAGTTTTTCTAACGCTAAAACAGCAGTGGGGAATTTAGCTGTGCTTGCAGGATAAAAATACATGCTATCATTTACCTGAAAATCATAGTCCGTAAATGCGACACTATCATTTCTTCTATCTATTTGTGTATATCTTATTTGAACCTGATAACTATCAATACTATCCATAACCCTTTTTATTTTAGGGTCATTTGATGATAGGGCAACTTCAAGAAAATTTAAATTTTGTTTTTTTTGAGCGCAACTCGTCAAAAAAACACAACATATGAAAAGAAGAAAGTACTTCATGGTATTATGTTTTATGGAGTATAAACTTCGCCACGGTGCGGTTTTAGTAAATCTCTGACCGTAATCATTTCTTTTTCTTCCACGACCATAAATGCAATACTGTACATGTCATTTATTTCATTGAAACCAGTAATATTCAAAGCTGTTTTTTCAGAAGCTATAAATTCATTTAGGTGCTTAACATGATGTTCGGCAGTTTTTAATGCAGCAGGACCTCTAAAATCCCATATTAGTTTTATCTGTCGGTTCAAGAATATATAGTGTTAGGTTATAAAAACAAGTAGCAAATTTACCTAAAAAATGGCGGTTTATAGTCAGTATGTAATGAGATAAAAAGGTAGTGACAGGTTATTTTTAATTGATTATTAGCTATTTGTTATATCTTGTAAGCCCTAAAAACGTGTTAAGTAAATCATTAAGCATTTGCACACGATTTGGTTATTGCTATTTTTGCTTGATGTTTTTTAAGAAATCTATGTTTTTACTCCGTAAGTTTTATCCTATTGTGATGATAGGGGTAATCGCTGTTGCATTCACCTCTTGTGACGGTCTTTTTAAGAAAGATGAAGAAAAGAAAGTCATTGCAAGGGTAGGCGAGTCTTTTTTGTATGAAGACGACCTAGCGCCGTTAATCACAGAGAATATGACTAAGGGTGACAGTGCTTCTTTTGCTGTCAACTACATAAACAATTGGGCCTCTAAACAATTGTTACTTTCTAAAGCCAAAATTAATTTGTCTGAAGAAAAATTGGCTGAATACAATGCCTTGGTAGATGATTATAGAACTGAATTATATACAAGTGTTTATAAAGAGGCATTGGTTGCACAAGCTACAGATTCGGTAATTACTGTTGAGCAATTAAACGCATTCTATGAGAACGCCAAAGAGAATTTTAAATTAAAAGAGCAGATTGCAAGAATTCGTTTTGTTGCCTTACCAAAAGGATTTTTAAATCAAGATGAAGTAGGTAAGCGTTTAAAAAGATTTAAAAAAGATGATGTTAGGTATTTAGATTCTGTTGGTATTCAGTTTACTAAATTGAACTTTAATGACTCTATTTGGGTACGCTACACTAGAATATTTGAAGAAATACCTCCAATTACCCCAGACAATGCCAATAAGTACTTAAAAAATTCACAATTTTTTGAATTAGAGGATTCAATCGGGGTATATTTGGGAAAAATAGAGGAAACTAAAGATGTCAACGATGTTGCGCCTTTGTCCTTTATTAAACCTACAATTGAACAAGTTTTATTAAGTCGTAGAAAAATGGACTACCTACGCAAATTAGAAACTGAATTATTAGATGAAGCAATCAAGGATAATGAATTTGAAGTTTTCGAAAACAAAAAATAGTATTTACATAGGTGCAGTTTTACTATTCTCAGGTATAGTAACCGCACAAGATTCTATACCAAACGTTACGGCTAATGAAGCTGAGCCAATGGAAGCTATAGCAGAAGCTAGCCCAATTAAAAAAGACTCCTCTATTAATTTCAAAAAAATTAAGCTTGATGGTATTGCCGCTGTTGTTGGTGATTATGTAATCTTGGATTCTGATATAGAGAAAACATTAATTGATCTTAAAAGTCAAGGTGCAGCTACAGAAGACATTACCCATTGTGGACTTTTAGGTAAGTTGATGGAAGATCGTTTGTACGCTAACCAGGCTGTTCAAGATAGTATTTTAGTTTCAGATGATGAGGTAAACGCAACCGGTGACCGCCAACTACAATCTTTGGTACAACAGATCGGTTCTATGGAAAAGGTATTGAAATACTATAAGAAAACCGACGAAGCTAGTTTTAGAGAAGAGCTTTATAAAATTAATAAGTTACGTATGCTTTCTGAGCGTATGCAACAAGACATTATTAAAGAGATTGAAATTACACCTGAAGAGGTTCGTCAATTCTTTAATAAGATTCCAGAAGATGAGCGTCCGGTATTTGGTGCTGAATTAGAGATTGCACAAATTACCAAAGAGCCAGAACCATCTGAAGAAGAAAAACAAAAGGTTATTGATAAGCTGAATCAGATCAAGGCAGATGTTGAGGATAACGACTCTAGCTTTAGTGTAAAGGCGATTCTATATTCTCAAGATCCGGGATCTAAATCTAAAGGTGGTTTTTATAGCATTACAAAAGACACCGGTTTTGATAAGAAGTTTAAAGATGTAGCCTTCAGTTTAAGAGAAGGTGAAGTTTCTGAACCTTTTGAAACTGTATTCGGCTTCCATATCATCTACATTGAAAAGATTAGAGGTCAAGAGCTAGACTTAAGACATATATTGATACAGCCAGAAATATCTCAAAACGTAATGGACGAGGCTAAAGCCGAATTGGATAGTATTCGTAAGAAAATTATTAATGGTGAATTTACTTTTGCCGAGGCTGCTTTAAATTTCTCTGATGAGAAAGAAACGAAATTTGATGGCGGATTGCTACGTAACCCGGTAAACTTCGATTCTAAATTTGAGTTGACCAAAATGGATCCTACATTATACAACCAAGTACAGAACTTGAAGGATAATGAAATTACATATCCTGTGTTAGAAGAAGATCCAAGAGGTGGAGCACCTAAATATAAAATTTTAAAGATTACCAATAGGTATGATGAGCATGTTGCCGATTTCTCTAAAGATTATACGAAGATTCAAGAATTGGCGCTTACCGAAAAGAAATACAACGCCATTAAAAAATGGATGGATGAGCATATAGAAGATACTTATATTAGTGTTAACGATGAGAACAAAGATTGTGAGTTCGCTAATAACTGGGTAAAAGAATAAATATATGTCAGACGTTGCAGCAATAGAACGCCTAGTAGTAAAACATGCTGAGCTTAAAAAGGAAATAGCCAAGATCATTGTAGGTCAAGATGAGGTTATTGAACAGATTTTGCTTTCTATTTATTCAGGTGGTCATTCATTGCTGATCGGTGTTCCGGGCTTGGCAAAAACCTTAATGGTAAATACCATTGCTCAAGCTTTGGGTCTAGAGTTTAAAAGAATACAGTTTACACCAGATTTAATGCCAAGTGATATTCTTGGTAGTGAGGTTTTAGATCAGAATAGGAATTTTAAGTTTATAAAAGGTCCTATATTCTCTAATATTATTTTGGCAGATGAAATTAATAGAACTCCGCCAAAAACGCAGGCAGCTCTTTTAGAGGCTATGCAAGAGAGAGCGGTTACTATTGCCGGGCATCAACATAAATTAGATTTGCCATATTTTGTTTTGGCAACTCAAAACCCAATTGAACAAGAAGGAACATACCCGTTGCCAGAGGCTCAGTTAGACCGTTTTATGTTTGCCATAGAATTGAAGTACCCATCTATAGCTGAAGAAATTCAGGTGGTTAAAAATACTACTGCAGATAGAAAACAGGTAATCAATCCGTTATTTAATGCTCAAGACATAATTGACATACAAGACTTGGTACGTAGAGTGCCGGTTGCTGATAACGTTGTTGAGTATACCGTAAAATTGGTGAATAGTACAAGACCTAATTTAGACTCTGCTTCAGACTATGTTAAGCAGTACTTAGATTGGGGAGCAGGACCAAGGGCATCACAAAACCTTATTTTAGCAGCTAAGGCAAATGCTGCCGTTCATGGAAAATTTTCTCCAGATATTGAAGATGTACATGCCGTAGTAAAAGGTATACTCCGTCATCGTATCATTAAAAACTACAAAGCTGAGGCAGAAGGTATCAGTGAAGAAGATATTATTGATAGGTTACTTTAAAAAACTACCACTTTTCTACATTTTTCGAAGAAATTAAAGAAAATGGCTATCATTATTGTTTGATATCTATCTACTTTATCCCTCATTTGAGAAAAAGTTACTAATCATACTTATTTAATTTTAAATGCGTTCTATATTACGTAATTTTACGAAATTGCGTAAACTTAATATTAATTAACAGATGACATTTGACATTGGTAAGTTTAGAGGAATATATAATGTTCTAATTCAATAGCATATATTCTTAAAATCCTTTCAGTCTGTTAATTTGTAGATATAATGATTCTCATTTCATAAACAAGTCTTCAGAGAGAAATTAGAAATCTAGCTACATGTCTGCATCCAAATTAACAAACAAATTACTTTTTAATGAGCATTTATAAAGATTACCTTAAGGAGATCGAAGAGCGTAAAAGTCAAGGTCTTCATCCAAAGCCAATTGATGGTGCTGAATTACTTAGCAAAATCATTGAGCAAATTAAAGATGTGGATAATGAGTATAGAGAAGATTCTCTAAACTTTTTTATCTATAATGTTTTACCGGGTACCACTAGTGCCGCAGAGGTAAAAGCAGTATTCTTAAAAGAAATTATTCTTGGTGAGTCGGTCTTAGAGGAGATTACTCCAACTTTTGCTTTTGAACAATTGTCTCATATGAAGGGTGGTCCTTCAGTAAGGGTGTTGTTGGATATTGCCTTAGGTTCTAACGAGGCTTTGGCAAAACAGGCAGCTGAGGTTTTAAAGACTCAAGTATTCCTTTATGAAGCAGATACTTCTCGTTTAGAAGAAGCTTTTAAAAGTGGAAATGCCATTGCTAAGGATATTATTGAAAGTTACGCACAAGCGGAATTCTTTACCAAACTACCAGAGGTAGAAGAAGAAATAGAAGTAGTAACATATATTGCCGGTGTTGGTGATATTTCTACAGATTTATTATCACCAGGTGGTGATGCACACTCCAGATCGGATCGTGAATTGCATGGACAATGTATGTTTGAGCATAACAAAGACATGCAAAATGAATTATTGGCTTTAAAGGAAGAGCATCCTGATAAGCGTGTAATGCTTATTGCCGAAAAAGGAACTATGGGTGTTGGTTCTTCTAGAATGTCTGGTGTAAACAACGTGGCATTATGGACGGGTATTTCATCTAGTCCGTACGTACCTTTTATTAATATTGCACCGGTAATTGCCGGTACAAATGGTATTGCTCCAATATTCTTGACTACGGTTGGTGTAACCGGTGGTATAGGTTTGGACCTTAAAAACTGGGTAAAACAAAAAGATGAAGCGGGTAATACAATAGTTGATGAAGATGGTGAGCCAATTCTAAAACAAATGTATTCTGTTGCAACAGGTACGGTGCTTACTATTAATACAAAAGAGAAAAAGCTTTATCACGGTAAAGTTGAATTAAAAGATATTTCTGCAGCATTTACTCCCCAAAAAATGGAGTTTATGAAAGCAGGTGGTTCTTACGCTGTTGTTTTTGGTAAAAAACTACAAACATTTGCAGCTAAGACCTTAGGTATAGATGTACCTCAAGTATATGCAACTTCTAAAGAAGTTTCTATTGAAGGACAAGGGTTAACGGCTGTAGAGAAAATTTTCAATAGAAATGCAGTTGGTACTTCTGGAGCTACGTTACACGCAGGATCTTATGTTCGTGCAGAGGTAAATATTGTAGGTTCTCAGGATACTACAGGTTTAATGACCTCTCAAGAATTAGAGATGATGGCTGCAACGGTTATTTCTCCAATTGTAGATGGTGCGTACCAATCTGGTTGTCATACGGCATCAGTTTGGGATGATAAGTCTAAAGCTAATATTCCAAGATTAATGAGCTTTATGAACGACTTTGGTTTAATTACCGGTCGTGATCCAAAAGGGAAGTATTTCCCAATGACGGATGTTATTCATAAAGTACTAAACGATATTACGGTAGGGGATTGGGACATCATTATTGGTGGAGATTCTCATACACGTATGTCTAAAGGTGTTGCTTTTGGTGCAGATTCAGGTACTGTTGCCTTGGCGTTAGCTACAGGTGAGGCTTCTATGCCAATTCCAGAATCGGTTAAAGTGACCTTTAAAGGACAAATGAAATCTTATATGGATTTCCGTGATGTGGTACATGCTACGCAACAGCAAATGTTACAACAGTTTGGAGGCGAAAACGTATTCCAAGGTCGTGTAATTGAAGTTCATATTGGTACGTTAACTTCTGATGAAGCATTTACGTTTACGGATTGGACGGCAGAAATGAAAGCGAAAGCATCTATCTGTATTTCAGAAGATGATACCTTAATTGAATCTTTAGAGATTGCAAAAGGTCGTATCCAAATCATGATAGAAAAGGGTATGGATAATGCAAAAGGTGTACTTCAGGGACTTGTTGATAAGGCAGAGACTAGAATTACGGAACTTAAAACAGGTATTAAGCCTTCTTTGAGACCAGATGCAGATGCTAAATACCACGCAGAAGTAGTTATTGATTTGGATGAGATTGCTGAACCAATGATTGCAGATCCAGATGTAAATAATGAAGATGTTTCTAAGCGTTATACGCATGATAATATTCGTCCATTATCTTACTATGGTGGTACTAAAAAAGTAGATTTAGGTTTCGTTGGGTCTTGTATGGTTCACAAAGGTGATATGAAAATATTGGCTCAAATGTTGAAAAACGTTGAGGCGCAAAACGGAAAGGTTGAGTTTAAAGCTCCTTTAGTAGTTGCGCCACCAACTTACAATATTGTTGATGAGTTGAAAGCCGAAGGAGACTGGGATGTACTTGTAAAGTACTCAGGCTTTGAATTCGACGATAGCGCACCAAAAGGTTTGGCACGTACCAAGTACGAAAACATGTTATACTTAGAGCGTCCAGGTTGTAACTTATGTATGGGTAACCAAGAAAAAGCAGAACCAGGAGATACTGTAATGGCAACTTCTACACGTTTATTCCAAGGAAGAGTTGTAAAAGATGATGGAGAGAAAAAAGGAGAATCTTTATTATCTTCTACTCCAGTGGTAGTATTATCTACCATTTTAGGAAGAACTCCTACTTTAGCTGAATATGAAGCTGCAGTAGATGGTATTGTTTTAACCAAGTTTAAGCCTTCGCAAAAACAATTAGTTAGATAATATAATTTCTTTATATATAAAAAAGCCTGAATCAAAGAATCAGGCTTTTTTTGTTTCTAAATTAAAAAATAGGTACATAAAAAAACATTCTCATTTTAAAACATTATAGCATAGAAAAAACTTATTTAACTATCATTATATATATGTTATTTACACTTTTATAGTCATTCTACATTTTGTATATTAGTACAAATAATCAAAAAAAATATAAATACTATGGCATTCGACATTGATATGATAAAAAAGGTTTATGCGCAAATGGCAGAACGTGTTGATAAAGCACGTGAAGTTGTTGGTAAGCCCTTAACACTTTCTGAAAAAATCTTATATAATCATCTTTGGGATGGAAGC
>NZ_JBDVOT010000042.1:0-44789 GCF_039968975.1 Maribacter sp.
TTTATTTGGTCGTACTTTAAATACACCAATGTTTTCAATACCCATTCTTTTTAATGCAGGTAAATATGCATTTTTTAAATAGTCATCTACCATATATTCTTGGGTATCATTTTTTACGGTATAGGTTTTTAGTTCGTAGTATTCCTTTTCTTGCGCTAAGCTTGAAAAAGAAGTAATAATCGACAGTAAAAATAATAACAATGGTAAGGGGAATTTCTTCTTCATGAATTCTGAATTTGTTTTTAGATTAACAAGTTAATGATAAAATGAGTGAAGGCTATAATGTACTTTTGTGCAAGCACAATTTTTATGGTCAATTTCTTTCAAAAACCACTTATTGATCCAGCCAAGAGCCCCGTTTTTTATGGTTATGTAATACTGGTTATTGGTACTATTGGTATTTATTGCAGTATTCCGGGTCAGACTATTGGTGTTTCTGTTTTTACAGATCCCGTAAAAGATGCTTTGGGGTTATCCCGTAACCAATTTAGTAATGCATACATGATTGGTACCATTGTTAGTTCTTTGGTCATAGGTAGGGCAGGTATTTGGTTTGATACTTATGGTGCACGGTATGTTGCATTTTTTGCAGCTATCTCATTAGGGGTAACCTTGTTTTTGTGTTCTTGGTCTGCTGTAATGAGCTCGTTTATCAAAGAACTATTGTCCATGGATACTTGGGCGATACCATTTGCTTTAATGACTGTTCTATTCTTTATGTTACGTTTTGCGGGGCAAGGGGTTTTGACCATGGCATCTAGAAATGTCATTATGATCTGGTTCGATAAGAATAGGGGTAAAGTCAATTCGTTTAGTAGTGTGGCCTTGTCTTTTGGCTTCTCGTCCTCTCCGCTTTGGGTCAATGCACTTATTGAAGGTTATGGTTGGGAAAGTACTTGGCAATTTTTAGCAATTGCCTTGCTGGTATTCAGTGTGTTTATTTATACCTTTTATAAAATATCACCAGAGAAACACGGCTTATTGCCAGATGGTGCTTCATCATTATCATTGGAAGGTGAAGAAAAAATAGTGCAGCCTAAGCAATTTACATTAGAAGAGGCCAAGAAAGAGAGAGCCTTTTGGATGTACGGTTTAACACTTGCTTTCAATAGCTTTTTTATTACAGGGTTGACTTTTCATGTGGTTTCTATTTTCACGCAAGAAGGTTTTGTAAAAGAAGATGCTATCGCTATTTTCTTACCGGGATCGGTAGTTGCCGTTACGGTTTCTACCATCTTCAATTTTCTGAGTGATTACCTACCTTTAAAGTTGTATTTGTATTTAATGTTATTGGGCGGCTTTTTAGCATCTTTAGGATTTTTGTTTTTGTCCACGGCAGCAGGTGTACCAATGTTAATTGCAGGTTTTGGAATTTTAGGCGGATTCTTTGCTGTGTTGAATGCGGTTGCTTGGCCTCGATTTTTTGGCAGGGCACATCTAGGAAGTATTACCGGTAAAATTATGAGCTTCTTAATTTTGGCAAGTGCCCTTGCTCCAAGTATTTTTAGTCTTTGTCTTTCTACTTTTGGATCTTACCAAATGGTGGGTTATTTAGGATTGGCCTTTTTGGTATTTCTTGTAATTGGATCAGTAAAGGCTGATAATCCGCAGTAAAAAAATCATTTTTAACTTTATTGATTCACATCTTGCCGTTCAAGTGGAAATCAATCTATCTTTACATAAAAACAGTACAAATGGATTTAAATTTAGCAGTATTAATAGATGGCGATAACATTCCGTCTGCCTATGTTAAGGAAATGATGGAGGAGATTGCTAAATATGGTAACCCTACTATTAAACGTATTTATGGCGATTGGACCAATCCTCGTTTAGGAAAATGGAAAAATGTTCTTCTTGAAAATGCCATTACACCTATTCAGCAATATGGGTATACCCAAGGTAAAAATGCAACCGATTCAGCCATGATTATAGATGCTATGGATGTACTGTATTCTGGTAAGGTAAACGGATTTTGTATTGTTAGTAGTGATAGTGATTTTACACGTTTGGCTACCAGACTTAGGGAAGCAGGAATGCAAGTTTTTGGTATAGGTGAGCGTAAAACTCCAAATCCGTTTATTGTAGCTTGTGACAAATTCATTTATATAGAAATTTTAAAAAGTAGGTCAGAAGAAGAAACAACCGATGCTGCAAATAAAACTCCCGCAGAAAAAAATACGGTAGATAAGATTACGCCAAAGGCATTGCGCTTTATTTCTACAACTATTGACGATGTTGCAGATGATGACGGTTGGGCATTTTTAGGAGATGTGGGTAGTTTGTTGCAGAAGAAGCAACCAAATTTTGATTCTCGTAACTACGGATTTCAAAAATTGACTCCGTTAATCAATTCCATTCCGCATTTTGAAATTGAACGCAGAGAAGATTCTAAGGGACGTAAAAAGCTGATTTACGTGAAAATCAAGGAAAAGGCAAATTCCAAATCTAAGAAGTAATTCCTTTTTAGAAATTCAATTAAATAGAAGTTGGTCAGTCATAATAGTTTTGTATTTTTCAGTACAAAATCTACTCTTATGACTCGTACCCTTTGGTTATTGTTATGTGTTGCCGTTATTAGCTCATGTAAAGAAACCACTACAAAAGAACAGCTAAATAATACCAAACCAATTGCCGAGGTTTTTACGGAGTTTTATGAGTTTAAAAAAAGCATCAATCCAATTGAAGCTACAAAAGCCGGATTTTCTGCTTACAATGATACTATAGCCAATTATATTTCTGACGATTACATTTTACATCTAAAAGATCGGTATTCCTATTTTTTAGAAGCGTTGAGTGCTTACGATTCTGCACAAGTTAGTAGTGCGGATTATATGAGCATGCGCGTTATGGAGTGGGATTGTAAGGTGAAATTAGAGGGCATCATGAATCCTATTGTAACCGTTGCTTCACCCATTTATGATTTGCCAAGTTTTGAGTTAATGCCTCTTTTTCAGATACAATCTTTGCATCTATATGTAGCGCAGCTAGGTGGTGGTACAAGTGTGCAACCCTTTAAAAGTATTGAGGATTATAATAATTGGTTGAAAAGATTAGAAGATTACCTCACATTTTTAGATACCTCTATTGAGAAAATGAGGGTTGGTATGGAGAAAGGTATTGTACTTCCTAAGGAGCTTACGCTAAAAATGCTACCTCAAGTACAATCGTTTATTGATATTCCGTTAGAAGAAAATCTGTTTTATCAACCGATTATAAATTTTCCTGATGGTTTGTCTGATGTTGATATGGATATTTTGAAAAGTAATTATGAAGATTTTATTCAAAATAACTTAACTCCTAAATATGTCGAATTAAATGAGTTTTTAACGGAGGAGTATTTACCGGCTTCCAGAGATACAGATGGGTTGTTAGACTTACCTAATGGAAAAGACACGTATCAATATTTAATAAAATTGCATACGACTACAAATATGACCGCAGATGAAATTCATGAGTTAGGACTGGCTGAGGTGGCTCGTATTTCAAAGGAGATGGAAGCTGTGAAGAATGAAATAGGGTTTAAAGGCGATTTAAAATCCTTCTTCAGTTCTCTTCGCAATAAAAAAGAGTTGATGCCTTTTTCAAACCCAGAAGAGGTAATTGAAAGTTTTAATGCTATAAATAAACGCATTGCTTTACGCATAGATTCTTTGTTTGCCTTGACCCCAAAAGCCGGTTTCAATGTTCGTAGAACAGAAGCTTTTAGAGAAGCATCTGCAAGTGCGGAATACGTGCCAGGATCAAAAGATGGATCAAGAGCAGGAATTTTCTATGTTCCCATACCCAATGTAAAAAGCTATAACATGGTGCATGATGAAGCGTTGTTTTTACATGAAGCCATACCTGGGCATCATTTTCAATTGAGTTTGCAGCAAGAGAATACTAATTTACCTGAGTTTTTGCACCCAGAGAGTATGGGGGTATTTGTAGAAGGTTGGGCATTATATGCAGAATCTTTAGGTAAAGAATTAGGGATATATACAGACCCTTACCAATACTTTGGTATGTTGAGCATGGAGATGCATAGGGCAATTAGACTTGTGGTTGACACGGGTATTCATGCAAAGGGTTGGAGCAGGGAGAAAGCTATACAATATTCATTGGATAATGAGGCGGAGTCAGAAGAAAGTATTATTGCTGAAATTGAAAGATATATGGCTACCCCAGGGCAAGCGCTATCTTATAAAATAGGTCAGTTGAAGATAAGGGAGTTAAGAACAAGAGCGGAAAATGCTTTAGGTGACGATTTTAATATCAGAAAATTTCATAGCCAAATTTTAGATTCTGGTAGTTTACCTTTGGTGCTGTTAGAAGAAAAAATAGATAACTGGATTCTTGAGCAGGACAAATAATATGATAAATGCTTGATAATCATTTAAAATATATAAAAAGAATCTTCGTTAAGAGTACATAGTTAAATACAACCATTAATGAAAACTAACCATTACTTTTTGCAAGCAGTTTTGCTCATATTAGTTTTTTGCTCTTTCTCGTCAGTATCCTCTTATGAACTAGAAAAAGCATTTAAGCAAATATCTGAAGAAACTAATAGTAATGATTCTGTCTTGGGAGTTTGGAAATACACTATGTCAAATGTTGATGTGCCTTACGAAAAGGGAATGTTCTTTATTACTCAAAAAGGAGGTTCTTACGATGTTGCAGTAAAATTAAAAACAGGTATGCTAACTGGTCAAGATGTTATTGTTCGTAATAATGGCATTAACTTTAATGTGAATTTTGAGGGTTTGAAAAGGGTATCGTTCGTATTAACTGTAGAAGGGGATAAAATAGTGGGAGAAAGCTATTCTGCTATAGGTGTTAGTGAAATTGTAGGCGTTCGTCAACAACCTGCACAATAAAAATTTTAAAACTTTCCGAAAAAAATACTTAGTTTTCAATTTTGTTTGAAGTAAGCCATAAGTGCTTATTTTTACTATTCTGCTAACTAATTATTTTGATGTGAAAAAACTACTTCCAATTTTACTCGTTTTATTATCTGGTTGCGAACTCATGAAAGAGAAAGTTGACCTGGTTATCGTTAATGCCAAAGTTTACACCGTAGACGACTCTTTTACCGAAGCACAGGCATTTGCCGTGCAAGATGGTAAATTTATTGCTGTTGGTACTACAGATGAAATAAGAGATGTATATACTTCTGATCAATTGATTGATGCCGATGGTAGAGCAATTACTCCTGGTTTAATAGATGCACATTGCCATTTTTATGGCTTAGGACTTAATCAACAATTAGTAGATTTAGTAGGTACTAAAAGTTTTGACGAGGTATTAGAGCGAGTAAAGGCTTTTCATGCAGCCAACCCAAAATCATTTTTAAGAGGTAGAGGTTGGGATCAAAATGATTGGGAAATAAAAGAATTTCCGACAAAAACAGAATTAGATACTATCTTTCCTGATATACCGGTTGCGTTAGAGCGTGTAGACGGTCATGCATATTTAGTGAACCAAAAGGCTTTGGATATGGCTGGTATAGATTGGAGCACTAAAGTTGAAGGCGGGGAAATAGTAAGAAAATGGGAGAATGGCTATTCTGGAATTACCGGTGTTTTAGTTGATAACCCAATGTCTCTTATAGATAGTATAATGCCGCTACCTTCCCTAGAAGATAAAATTACGGCGTTGAAAGATGCAGAAAGAATAAGTTTAAATCACGGTCTAACCACTGTAAACGATGCTGGGTTAGATAGAAGTACCATAGAATTGATTGATAGTTTGCAACAAGCGGGTGAATTATCTATTAGAGTGTATGCTATGGTAAGTAATAATAAAGATGATGTAGATTATTTTATTAATAAAGGTCCTGTTAAGACAAACCGATTAAATGTAAGGTCGATTAAAGTCTATGGTGACGGAGCATTGGGCTCTAGAGGAGCGGCTTTAAAAGAAGAGTACAGTGATTTGCCTAAGCATTTTGGAGCTATGATTACTCCCGTAGCGGATATTGAAGCATTAGCAGAAAAACTTGCTAATTCAGAATATCAAATGAATACGCATGCTATTGGCGATTCTGCTAATATAGCGGTACTAAGAGCTTACAAAAATGTACTTAAAGGTAAAGGTGATAGACGATGGAAAATTGAACATGCACAAGTATTGACCAATGGTGATTTCGACTATTTTGAAGATGGTATAATACCTTCAGTACAGCCAACGCATGCAACAAGTGATATGTACTGGGCAGAAGAAAGATTAGGCGAAAGAGTAAAAGGAGCTTATGCCTATAAAACATTATTGAATAAAGCAGGTACTATTGCATTGGGTACAGATTTCCCTGTAGAAGATGTGAGTCCGTTTTTAACATTCTATGCAGCTGTTGCAAGACAAGATACTAGCGGTTATCCAAAAGGAGGATTTCAAATGGAAGAAGCCTTAAGTAGAGAAGAAACTTTAAAAGGTATGACTATATGGGCGGCATATTCAAATTTTGAAGAAGACGAGAAAGGGAGTATAGAGCCAGGTAAATTTGCGGACTTTGTCATTTACGACAAAGACATGATGACGGTACCTGTGGCAGAAATACCTACTATTCGTGCAGAACAGACATTTGTAAACGGCATAGTTAGATAGAAGAATATAGGACAAAGAAAAAGCCTCGGTCAATGACCGAGGCTTTTTCTTTTTTTATATTAAGTTTTAATTACATTGTAATTGGAACTGCAACTCTTGTTTTATCCCATCCCATTACTAATTCAGCACCACCATTGGCATCTTTAAATGCAATTGAAAATTCTTCAAGTGACGCAGCATCAGAACCATTTGGTACGGTTACACGAGCAACATCGGCGCTTTCATCGTAAAAATAAGATCCCCATTGGTTCAAGTTTTTGTTTAAAATAACTGTCCACTCATCTCCACCAGGTATAGTGAATAAAGAGTATGTTCCAGCTTTAATAGCTTTACCGCCAAATGTTACATCTTTGTAGAATGTGATTTCAGCAGCTTCGTTGGCACCAGTTCTCCAAACTTTCCCTGTAGGAGCTAATTCTTCCATAGAACGACCTTTTAATTGTGGTCTTCCGTAAATGATACGAACGGCTTTTTCAGAAACTTTGTAATCTGTTGGGTAGGCAGCCATATCCATAGGGCTTTTGTCTATTCCAGAAAATTCTTGTGCAGATACCGTAGAAGTTAAAACTAAGGCAAAAATAAGTGTAGCTAGTGTAAATACTTTTTTCATAATAATTGTTTTGGTTTTCTAGGTCATAAAACTAAGCAGTTCCTTACAGTCCAATTAATAAAAAGAAGTTAAATTTTTTAATAGTTACATTCCATCATGTTTTAAACTGAATACATATGAAATACATGTCAAAATGAATTAATAAATCATTTTATAGTTATAATATGTAATCATAATTGTATTATGTGTTTGTTATTTGAAACAATAAATTGATATTTGTGTTCGAAATGATATAATAATTAGATTATGTGTGGAATAGTATGTGCGTTTGATGTTAAGGAAAGTACGGAGTTACTTAGACCTCAACTTTTAGAAATGTCGAAGAAAATAAGACATAGAGGTCCAGATTGGAGTGGTATCTATGCAGATGATAAAGCCATTTTGGCGCATGAGCGTTTGGCTATTGTAGATCCAGCTTCTGGAAAACAACCATTATTGAGTCCTAATGGTAAATTGATATTGGCTGCTAATGGAGAAATATATAATCATAGAGAATTACGTAAGCAATTTGAAGGTACCTATGATTTTCAAACAGAATCTGATTGCGAGGTTATTTTGGCTTTGTATCAAGAAAAGGGAGTTGACTTTTTAGATGAGTTGAATGGTATTTTTGGTTTCACGATTTATGATGCCGATAAAGATGAATACTTTGTAGCTCGTGACCATATGGGAATTATTCCTTTATATATGGGTTGGGATAAAAACGGTACGTTCTATGTAGCTTCAGAATTAAAAGCACTTGAAGGCACATGTACCAAGATAGAATTATTTCCTCCAGGGCATTATTTACATAGTGCAGACGGAGAGTTGAAAAGATGGTATACTAGAGATTGGATGGAGTATGATGCCGTTAAGGAAAACGAAACTAGTATTCAAGAAGTAAAAGAAGCTTTAGAAGCAGCAGTTCATAGACAATTAATGTCTGATGTACCTTATGGGGTGTTATTATCAGGTGGTCTAGATTCATCTGTAACTTCTGCGGTTGCAAAAAAATATGCACAAAAACGTATTGAAAGTGGAGATACTACAGATGCTTGGTACCCACAATTACACTCCTTTTCTGTTGGTTTAGAAGGTTCGCCAGATTTAGCTGCTGCAAAAAAGGTTGCGGATCATATCGGTACAGTACACCACGAAATTAAATTTACAATTCAAGAAGGGTTAGATGCTATCAAAGATGTCATCTATAATATAGAAACGTATGATATTACTACCATTCGTTCTTCTACGCCAATGTACCTAATGGCACGTGTAATTAAGTCTATGGGTATAAAAATGGTATTGTCTGGCGAAGGTGCAGATGAGATTTTTGGAGGTTACCTATACTTTCATAAAGCGCCAAATGCACAAGAGTTTCATGAAGAAACTGTTCGTAAATTAGATAAGCTTCATATGTACGATTGTTTAAGAGCTAACAAGAGTTTAGCTGCTTGGGGAATTGAAGGTCGAGTACCATTCTTAGATAAAGAGTTTATGGATGTTGCCATGCGTATTAACCCCCAAGATAAGATGATCAATGGTGAGCGTATGGAGAAATGGGTAGTTCGTAAGGCGTTTGAAGATATGATACCTGAAAGCGTAGCGTGGAGACAAAAAGAACAATTCAGTGATGGTGTTGGTTATAGCTGGATCGATACCTTAAAAGAATTGGTTGAGAAAGAAATAACTGACGAGCAACTTGAAAATGCGGCATTCCGTTTTCCTATTAACACACCATTGAACAAAGAAGAATATTACTATAGAACTATTTTTGAAGGACATTTTCCTAGTGATGCTGCAGCATTGAGTGTGCCGCAAGAAGCAAGTGTAGCTTGTAGTACGGCAACAGCTTTAGAGTGGGATGAAGCGTTTAAAAATATGAATGACCCTTCTGGTAGAGCAATAGCTAACGTACATGACGAAGCATATGTTAAGCAATAGGGTTTGAATTAGTCATTATATCTATTGTAAAAACCCCGTCTACTTCTGTAGACGGGGTTACTTTTTATATGAAATATGATTATAGCTTTTAAATGCTATTGATCATTTCTTTTAATTTTTCTTTAGACTCTCCGGTCTTTTCTTGAATTCTTCCTAATAGCTCATCAGATTTACCTTCTGCGTACGTAAGGTCATCATCAGTAAGGTCGCCGTATTGTTGTTTCAGTTTCCCTTTAGCTATATTCCACTTTCCTTTAAATTGTTCTTCGTTCATAATAGATTATTTTAAGATTATACCTCTAAGTTAGCATCCATATCTAAAGTAAACCTTAATATTTTGCTATGAATGGCGATAGCGCAAACAATCAGTTTTATCCCGTTAATTTCAGCTGTAAAATGTTAACATTGTGCAAAGAATAATGCAGATTTTGATGAAATTACAAATATCTTCAATGTGTTATTTAGGTTTTATTTGAAGGACAATTCGGCTTCAACACTTCAATTTAGGGGTGAATTCTTAAATATGCCGTTATTTGAGTGTTCAGGGCTAATTTTCCACAATTATTGTTGATAACTTGCTTTTGGTCAATGGCTAGGAAGGCTATATTTCATGGGGTATTGCGTATATTTGTAAGATTGCAAAATTTGAAGTAAAACAACCTTAATTTTATGAGCGAAGAAGCAAATAAGAAAAATTATTCGGCAGATAGTATTCAGGCCTTGGAGGGAATGGAGCATGTACGTATGCGTCCATCCATGTATATAGGTGATGTTGGGGTCCGTGGTTTGCACCATTTAGTATATGAAGTAGTAGATAACTCTATTGATGAGGCTATGGGGGGTCATTGTGACACCATTAGCGTAATCATCAATGAAGATAATTCAATAACCACTAAAGATAACGGTAGGGGTATACCTGTTGATCTTCACAAAAAAGAAGGTGTATCTGCATTACAAGTTGTAATGACCAAAATTGGTGCAGGTGGTAAGTTCGATAAAGATTCTTACAAAGTTTCTGGGGGTCTTCACGGTGTTGGTGTTTCTTGTGTAAATGCATTATCTGATCATTTATCGGCAACGGTATATAGAGAAGGTGTTATTTGGCAACAAGAATACTCTAGAGGTAAGGCTTTATATCCTGTAAAGAGAATAGGGGAGACTACGGAAAGAGGTACAGAGGTAACCTTTCACCCAGATGATACCATTTTTACGCAAACTATAGAATACAGTTACGAAACTTTGGCGAACAGAATGCGAGAGCTTTCTTTCTTGAACAAAGGAGTGACTATCAGTATTACCGATAAGCGCCAGAAAGATGAAAAAGGGGAGTATGTTGGTGAAACATTCTTTTCTAACGATGGTCTTAAAGAGTTTGTTAAGTTTTTAGATGGTAACCGAGAGTCTTTGATTCAAGATGTTATTTCTATGGAAGGGGAGAAGAATAATATTCCTGTGGAAGTAGCTATGATATATAACACTAGTTATACAGAGAATCTTCACTCTTACGTAAACAATATTAATACACACGAAGGTGGTACGCATTTATCAGGATTTAGAAGAGGTTTAACTTCTACTCTTAAGAAATATGCAGATGCCTCTGGTATGTTAGATAAATTAAAGTTTGAAATTCAAGGAGATGATTTCCGTGAAGGTCTTACGGCAATTGTATCCGTGAAAGTTTCTGAGCCTCAGTTCGAAGGTCAGACAAAAACCAAACTGGGTAACAGAGAGGTTTCTGCAGCAGTAAGTCAGGCAGTGTCTGAAATGCTGACAAATTATTTAGAAGAGCATCCAGACGATGCTAAAACTATTGTTCAAAAAGTAATTCTTGCAGCGCAAGCTAGACATGCAGCTTCTAAAGCTCGTGAAATGGTTCAGCGTAAGAATGTAATGAGCGGTGGTGGTTTACCTGGTAAATTGTCAGATTGTTCTGAACAAGATCCTGAAAAATGTGAAATATTCCTTGTCGAGGGAGATTCGGCGGGTGGTACTGCAAAAATGGGTCGTGATCGTAATTTTCAGGCGATTCTACCATTAAGGGGTAAAATTTTGAACGTTGAGAAAGCTATGCAACATAAAGTTTTTGAAAACGAAGAAATCAAGAATATGTATACTGCTTTAGGGGTAACCATCGGTACCGAAGAAGACAGTAAGGCATTGAACCTAGATAAATTAAGATATCACAAGGTAGTCATCATGTGTGATGCCGATGTCGATGGTAGTCATATTGAAACGTTAATATTAACGTTCTTCTTCCGTTACATGAGAGAATTGGTAGAGCAAGGTCATATTTATATTGCAACGCCACCTTTGTACTTGGTGAAGAAAGGACAGAAAAAGAGATACGCTTGGAGTGATAAAGAGCGTGATGAAATTGCAGATAGCTACAGTGGTGGGGTTAGTATTCAACGTTACAAAGGTCTTGGTGAAATGAACGCTGAGCAATTGTGGGATACTACCATGAACCCTGAGTTCAGAACATTACGTCAAATACAAATAGACAATGCGACAGAAACGGATCGTGTTTTCTCAATGCTTATGGGCGACGAAGTGCCGCCAAGAAGAGAATTTATTGAGAAAAATGCTGTTTATGCAAACATTGACACATAGAAAATACCATTTACACAACAAAAACCTGCGCCTACAGCGCAGGTTTTTTAGTTTTAAGTAAAATTATAAATATGAAAAATCTACTTACATGCATAATTGTTGGGTCATGCTTAACGGCTTCTGCTCAAGCAGATTTCAACAATGTGCTTTCGGCCGGTGTTGAAGATGCGGAACGTTTTACTACAGATTACATGTCTCCGCTATCTGAAAGTGTGGTATACAGTATGTCAACAGGTTGGTACAACACCGCTGATGCTAAACCCTTAGGCGGATTTGAAATTTCGATCATAGGTAACATTACAGGTTTTAAGAATAAAGAGGATAAAAAGACCTTTATCTTAGATCCTAATGATTATCAAAATTTAGATTTTGTAGACAATCCTGGTGTTGCTAGAGAAGTTTCAACGGCATTAGGTGATATTTCTGGTACAGAAGTGTTTGTTGAAGGCGAAGTGTTGGGTGTAACTGTTAGAGAAACTTTTGAACTGCCGTCAGGATTGGCAGGAGAAGATATCGATTTTATCCCCTCAGGATATTTACAGGGAAGTGTCGGTTTGATTAAAGGGACTGAGATAAAGGCAAGATTCCTTCCTAAAATGGAATATGAAGATGCGTCTATTGGATTGTTCGGTGTTGGTATTCAACATGACTTTACTAAACTATTACCTGCAGATAAAATTTTACCCGTAGCTATTTCTGCCGTTATTGGGTATACAAACATTAGTGGTGACTATGACTTGGCCAATGCTAATTTAGTAGATGGTGAGAATCAGCGAATAGAAGCTGAAATCAGTAGCTGGGCTTTTGGGGCGGTTGTTTCAACAAAACTACCAATCATTAATTTTTATGGAGGGGTAAATTATATCACAGGTAAATCTGTAACTGATGTATTGGGAACATATAGGGTTACAAGTGGTCCATTTGCTTCAGATACTTATGAAGATCCTTTTTCGATTATTAAGAAAGTAAATGGTGTAACCGGTACTTTAGGTACCAAACTAAAATTAGGTTTCTTTAGATTAAATGCAGAATATAATTTAGGAGAATTTAATACGGCAACAGTAGGTGTTAACTTCGGTTTTAGATAAATAAAAGTTTAAAATTTAAAAAGGTCCGATAAGAATTATCTCAATTCTGTCGAACCTTTTTTTTGTGCTTTAAATAAGCGTAGGTAATACTTCTTAAAAGCTGTTTAGGAACAATAATGGGTATAAAAAAGACTGCCCAGATCCCTCCGAACAGCCCTTTTCCCATGGCCCTGTTAAAATTGTTTATTCCCTTATTGCCAATGTAGCACCATCTTTCTTTTGAAGGTAATAGCTATCCTCAGTAGCTTTTATCGTAATTACATTGTTGGGTTTGCCATCAAGACCTTTATACTCTACCGTATAAATATCGCCTTGTTTAGACCAGTTGAAATCTGTTTTTAGGGTAATGGTAGAACCGTCTATTTCATGATACCTTCCTAAGAAAACATCATTGAAAATCCATTCTTTTCTGACAGTTTGTCTTGCAGAGCTTTCGGTTACTATTAATTCGGATTGAGACCATATCCCTATAATGGGATCGGTGTTTTGTTCGATGCGAGAACAGTTCGCAAGAAACACTATGGCGCATATGGCCAACAAAGAGAGGAACTTCTTAGTCATAAGTAGGTTAAGTTTTATTTTTTTTGGATTTGGGATCCAAAGTATTTAACGTGACTAATTTTGGGTTATTACTTTAATTCGATGTACGGTCACTTTTTTACGATTTCTTCGTTAAAGCGCAAAAATATTTAACAAAATGTGCATTTTGTCGATGTTTTTAAACCCTTTTCGACCTAATTAAATCAATCGCACCATAGCATAATTCATCAATAAATACCTATTTTTGGGGTGGAAATTCAATAAACATAAAGTGGACATTCCATTTTATATATAATAATTCATAAAATATAAATAAATGAAAGTTACAGTTGTAGGTGCTGGTGCGGTAGGCGCTAGTTGTGCAGAATACATTGCCATTAAAGATTTTGCATCAGAAGTGGTTATTTTGGACATTAAAGAAGGTTATGCTGAAGGTAAAGCAATGGATTTAATGCAAACGGCCTCTTTAAACGCATTTGATACAAAGATAACGGGTAGTACAAATGATTATGCTAAAACAGCTGATAGTCATATTGCGGTAATTACTTCTGGTATTCCAAGAAAACCGGGTATGACCAGAGAAGAATTGATTGGTATTAATGCTGGTATCGTAAAAACTGTTTCTAGCAGTTTATTGGAGCATTCTCCTAACGTTATTATTATCGTTGTTAGTAATCCTATGGATACAATGACATATTTGGTACACAAAACTACAGGTTTACCTAAAAATAGAATTATAGGTATGGGCGGTGCTTTAGATAGTGCACGTTTTAAGTACCGTTTAGCTGAGGCTATGGAAGCTCCTATTTCTGATATTGATGGTATGGTAATAGGTGGTCATAGTGATAAAGGTATGGTACCTTTAACTTCTCATGCGACTAGAAACAGTATTCGAGTGTCTGAATTTTTATCTGATGAAAGATTAGAGCAAGTTGCTGCGGATACTAAAGTTGGTGGTGCTACTTTAACAGGATTGTTAGGTACAAGTGCATGGTATGCTCCAGGTGCTGCAGTTTCTGCTTTGGTTCAAGCTATTGCATGTGATCAAAAGAAAATGTTTCCTTGCTCTACAATGCTAGAAGGTGAATATGGTTTAAATGATATCTGTATAGGTGTGCCTGTAATCTTGGGGAAAAATGGAATTGAAAAGATTGTTGATATTCCATTAAGTGATGCTGAAAAAGCAAAAATGCAAGAAAGTGCTGCTGGTGTAACCAAAACTAATGGACTTTTAGAGTTGTAGTCTAGATACTCTTAAACATAAACAAAGCCTTTATAGTCTAACTATAAGGGCTTTGTTAGTTTTATTAAGTAAGCTTTTGTAGTATATAATGTAGAAAATATACTACCTAGAATAATCTTTCTTTTTATATTTGCCGCATGAATGCAAAATGGTGCGTAAGTACTTTATTTATTATTCTAGCCCTATTAGGGCTAAGTCAAGAGCAAACTAAAGCTTCTAATCAGCAAATTGTACTACAATTTGCAAATGTAGAATTAGCTTCAAAATCTGCTCATGATGAGATTTTAACAGTTATTACCAAGAAATTAGAAGTTCTTGGTGTTGAAGATGTTGAAATTATAGAAAATGACGGTGCTCAATTAAGTATACGTTATTATAGTGATGTTGATGCCCTTAGTGTTAAGGAGTTTTTGTCCGGAGAGAATCAACTATCCTTAACCAATGAAGAAGAATCTCCTTCTGATTACCCCAAAGAACAACTTCCAGAGAGTTATAATTTAGTAGTATCCGATCTTCATCAGCAAGCTGATAATGGGGTTACTTTGAATGCTATACTTGTTGCAGTCCAAAAACAAGATTTTAAAATAGTATTCAACCCGGGAATATTGCCGTTTAGTAATGCTGTAGAATTAGAGCAAGATGCAATTGTAGGAACGGCTCTTAAGATTAATACAACTATTGCAATAGCAATAGATAACACTTCACAAATAATCCCAGAAGTAAGGGCAGGACCTTACACATGTGGAAATAGCTAATTTCCAATTACATATAGTAATACTAAGTAGCGTAATAACTTTTGCGTAAAAGTTATTTGCCTTGGTTTTTAACATACACATAATCTTAATCAACATAAATTAAATAAACTATTAAAATGCAAAACAAAGGACTTATAAAGCTGTTTGCTTTATTATTTGGGTTAGTTAGTATTTACCAGCTATCCTATACTTTCGTAACAAGTAAAGTAGAAAAAGAAGCGAGTACTTTCGCTGCCAGTCGTATTTCTGAATCTGAAGAGGGCTACGTAGCAAAAAGAGAAACTGCAGCTGCTAACTATCTTGATTCTATTGGTAATAACCCTGTTTTTGGTTATACCAATTATAATGAAGCTAAAAAGAAAGAACTTAATAAAGGTCTTGACCTTAAAGGTGGAATCAACGTTACATTACAGATTTCTATTAAGGATATCCTTAAAGGATTGGCCAATAATACAAAAAGCCCGGTATTCAATAAAGCGTTAGCTGACGCAGATGCTGCTTCTAGTAACAGTGATGATACTTATATCGATTTGTTTTTTGAAGCATTCGATAATATTAAAGGTGAAACTAAATTGGCTTCACCAGATATCTTCGCTAACAAAGGTCTTAGCGACGAAATCAACTTTCAAATGTCTGATGATGAGGTTAAGCCTATCATCCGTAGAAAAATTGATGAATCTATCGTTTCTGCTTTTGAGGTTTTAAGAGAACGTATTGATGGTTTTGGTGTAACACAACCAAACATTCAAAGAGAAGGTAACTCTGGTCGTATTCTGGTTGAATTGCCAGGTGCTAGAGATATTGCTCGTGCGCAAGATCTTTTATCAAGTACTGCTCAATTAGAATTTTGGGAAACGTATAAGCAAAGTAATACAAGCTTTAGCACGTTCCTTATTCAAGCGAATGAGAAATTAAAAACAATTGTTGAGGTTAAACAACCAGAACAAATCAAAGAAGAATCTGAATTAGATTCTTTATTATCTGACGTTTCTGCTGATTCTTTAGATTTAGCAACACAGGTGAATCCTTTATATGAGTTGTTGATTCCTGCTAATCCAGGGTCAAACGCAATGTTCCGTGCTTCAATTAAAGATACGGCAACTATTGGTTCTTACTTAAGAATGCCAGAAATTAGAAGGTTGTTACCTGCTGATATTCAGTTTACAAAATTTGTATGGGAAAGACCATCTACAGAAGAAACTGAAGTTATAGATTTATACGCATTGAAATCTAACCGTGATGGTACACCAAGAATTAGTGGTGATGTAGTAAGTGATGCAAGAGCAGATTTCGATCAGTTCAGTAAGCCTGCTGTTTCTATGACCATGAATACAAAAGGTGCTAAAGAATGGGAGAAATTAACTGGTGATGCTTATACAAACCAGACTGGTATTGCTATTGTTTTGGATAACAAAGTATATACTGCTCCTGGTGTTTCTTCCGGTCCTATATCTGGTGGTCGTTCAGAGATTACGGGTGACTTTACGGTAAACGAAACTAAAGATATCTCTAACGTTCTTAGAGCTGGTAAACTTCCTGCTTCTGCTGAAATAATTCAATCGGAAATTGTTGGTCCTTCATTGGGTCAAGAAGCTATTGATAGTGGTTTTATGTCTTTCTTAATCGCTTTTGTTATTGTTCTTTTATGGATGATCGGTTATTATGGTAAGGCTGGTGTATTTGCAGATATCGCTTTAATGTTGAACATTTTATTGATATTCGGTGTTTTAACTAGTTTAAATGCCGTGTTAACATTACCTGGTATTGCCGGTATCGTTTTAACTCTTGGTATGTCCGTCGATGCGAACGTACTTATCTTTGAACGTATTAAAGAAGAATTAGCGAAAGGTAAAGGTAAGAGCCAAGCTGTAGCGGATGGTTTTGGTAATGCACTATCTTCTATTTTAGATGCGAACATTACTACAGGTTTAACTGCGGTTATCTTATTTATCTTTGGATCAGGTCCAATTAAAGGTTTCGCAACAACTTTACTTATTGGTATTATAACTTCTTTATTTACTGCAATATTCATTACTCGTTTATTAATTGACTGGTATATTGGAGGAAAAGGAAGAAGCTTAGATTTCTCTACAGGAATCACTAAAAACCTTTTCAAAGGAATAAATGTAGATTTCTTAGCTAAGAGAAAGATAGCTTACGTAATATCCGGTATTTTAATAGCAGTCGGTTTGTTCTCATTGTTAGCAGGACCAGGATTACAAAAAGGTGTAGATTTCATTGGTGGACGTTCATATACTGTTCGTTTTGAGCATCCTGTAAACCCTTCTGAAATAACATCAGAATTAAATACCGTATTTGGTAGCGGTACAAATGTGAAAACATATGGTGAGTCTAACCAAGTAAAAATTACAACGCCTTATAAGGTAGATGTAGAGGGTATTGAAGTAGATACTGAAATTCAAGATAAATTATATACTTCGCTTCAAAAATACTTGCCAGATGGTTTTAGTAAAGAAGCTTTTGTATTAGGCGGTGTTGATGAGGAAGCAGTTGGTATTTTGGCATCTGTTAAGGTTGGGCCGACTATTGCAGATGATATTCAGAAAAATGCATTCTTGGCTATTTTAGGTTCATTACTTGTAGTGTTCCTGTATATCTTATTAAGATTTAGAAGATGGCAATTTTCATTGGGTGCTGTAACTGCAGTATTCCACGATGTATTGATTGTACTTGGTGTATTTTCTATATTCGGAAAACTAATGCCGTTTAACATGGAAATTGACCAAGCGTTTATTGCGGCGATACTAACTGTAATTGGTTACTCGCTGAATGATACCGTGGTAGTATTTGACCGTATTCGTGAAACTTTGGCTGAACGTGGCTGGAAAGGTGGTTCTAACATTAACTATGCTATTAATAGTACGTTGAGTAGAACATTGAATACATCTTTAACTACATTGGTGGTATTATTGGCAATCTTTATTTTTGGAGGTGAGTCGTTAAGAGGATTCATGTTCGCAATGATCGTTGGTGTTGTTGTGGGTACATATTCATCTGTATTTATTGCAACTCCTGTAATGTTCGATGCATTAAGCAAGAAAGTTACTTCTGGAACAGTAGAAAAAGTAATAGAAGAATAGATAGTACAACTAACTCAAATAGAAAAAGCCGTTCAGAAATGAACGGCTTTTTTGTTTTATAAAGTTTCGTGCTATTTTATAATGCCAGAAGAACCATTTACATTGGGTATAAGTTCTAAAGTCTGTTTCGGCTTTAGACCTTTTTCTTTTCTGTGCGAAACAAAAATAATTGCGGTATCTGTTTCATGGGCAAATTTATTGACCAAAGCTACCAATAACCCTGCGGACTCGTCATCCATATCTGCCGTGGGTTCATCTAAGATTAGAATTGGCGGTCTTTTAACCATGGCACGCGCCGTCATTACCAATCGTTGTTGACCAATAGATAAAGTATTGAAATATGTATTTTTTAACTCTTTTAAATTTAAAAGAATTAGCCATTGTTTAATAATTCTTTTCTGTAACTCAGTTGGTAGGGTATAAAGCCCTACGGAGTCCATTAAGCCAGAAATGAGCATATGTTCTATGGTGTGCCTGCCTTTAAATTTAAGTGTCATTGCAGGTGCGTAATAGCCTATTTTCTTTTTAATGTCCCAAACACTTTCTCCGCTCCCTTTTTTATTTCCGAACAAATATATTTCTTGACCGTAAGCTTTAGGGTTGTCTCCGAATATCATTGATAGCATGGTAGATTTTCCACTACCGTTAGCTCCTGAAAGTTGCCAAAAATCACCCTTTTTTACTGTCCAATTAATATTATTCAATATTTGCTTTTCGCCATATGAGATGTTTACATTTTTAAAATCGATTAGGGTATCATCAAGGTTGGTAAAAGATATTATGGATGCGGGTATTTTTATAGTGTTGAACGCTTCTGTAATTTCACTTTCATTCAATACCGATTCTTCAATTACTGAAAACTTATCTTCTTTAATACTGCCGAAGTTTTTGATAAAAGAAAGGGTGTCTTCTTTTCTGCTGGCTAGTTGAATAAATGTAATGTCTTTTGAATGTATTTGTAGTATTGATTTTAGCTCTGTTTGAAAAGTGATATCCAGATTATCAAAAGGATTGTCTAGAATTATATAATCTGGTTTTTCCTGTAATAAATAATGAAGAAGCGCTCTTTTCTGCTCCCCACTAGACATAGTTTCTAATTTTTGGTGCTTAGAGCTGATGATTTTCTTGTCATGCCTATCTTCCTCGTCTATTAGTTTATCTAAGGTAAATGCAGAAAATAATCGTCCGTTTTTAAGTTTGAACTCTTCTAGGGCTAAAGGTGTTCTACCATGTTGAAAATCATTAATAAAGCCTTTCTTGTTAGAGTTGTTGTCTAAATATATTACCCAATGATTCATTTATGCGTTTATTCTAAAAATATGAACTTCGTTGTTGTGGTAGGTTGTTGTAAAATCTAAAAGCATACCATTCTTCTTAGCTGTTTTTTGCGAAGGAATGTTATCAACTTGTATGATTGAAATTAAACTTTTGGTCCATCCTTTTTGAAACGCAATTTGTTTACACTTTTCAGCAGCTTCAAATGCAAAGCCTTGTCGCCAATATTTTGGAAGAATGGAATAGCCTATTTCAAATTCCTTTTTACCATCTACTTCTTGTATAAGTATTCCACAAAGACCTACTAGTGTATTGGTGTCTTTTAGGTATAAAGCGTTCATTCCACCTAAGTTGTCATTATAGCGCTCAAATATTCTGTCAAATTGTTGTTGGCATGCTGCTATAGGATCGGTTGGTAATCCAGACCAATATTGGCTACTTAAAGGCTCTTCGTGAAAAGGTAGCCAGTTTTCAAAATCTGATGGCTGTACTTTTTTAAAAAGCAAGCGTTCAGATTCTTCGTTAAATAGAACGTATACTGGCATTGTGATATTATAAAATATTAAAGGACAAGTACTCTATTTTCTGCTGAAGCTAATACTGTCACCAATAGATAATCCTAGTTCTTGCGCCAATCCTCCGTTGATTTCAAGAACATATTTGATAGGAACTTGTGATGATAGACCAGTCTCGTTAAGAGGTTGTGCATTTTCTTGAAAACTGGCAATTTTTAAATCCTCTTTTATGTAAATAATATCTAAAGGAAACTCTGTATTCTTCATGTAGAAAGAATGCATTCTCTGATCAGGAAAAATAAATAGCATTCCCTGATTATCTTCCATGCCCTTACGGTACATAAGTCCTGTTTGGGTTTCATAATCCGTTTCTGCAAACTCAATATTGAATTTAGTTTTTACGGTATCACTCGCATTTAAAAAGATAGTTGCATCTCCCTCATGAGTGAAATCTATACTTTGTGTAGTAATGGTTTTTTTAGACTCTTCTTTACAGGAGAAAAGTAGCAATGCTGCAGCCATTAAAATAACCGAACTTTTATAAATCGTCTTCAATATTACGCAGTTTTAGTTTTTTTGAACATGAAGTATAATCCTATAAGTATAAAAGGAATACTCAACCATTGACCAGTAGATAGAAGTCCTAAAGATTCTTCAAAACCACCTTGGCTTTTCTTTACGAATTCAGCGAAGAAACGAACCGTCCACAGTAACACAAAGAACAACCCGAATAAATAGCCTGGCTTATTCTTTTTGTCGGTTTTCCAGTATAAGAAATATAGGAGAATGAATATCAACAAATACCCTATACCTTCATACAATTGTGCCGGATGGCGGTATGGTATCTCAGCTAAATATTGTGAAAATTGTGGGTTGTTTTCTATCGCTGCATAAGCGGCATTCAATGTTTTTTCTTGTGTAATGCCCAAAGCTTTCGATGGATGTAGGTCGTCTGAATCGCGAATGAATTTGGTAGCGAATATGAAGTTTTCATCTACTATTTTTCCGTTAATTTCAGAATTAAAAAAATTACCTAAACGAACGCAGAAACAACCAATTGCCACAGGTATAGCCATTCTATCAAATATCCAAAGCATTTTAAATTCTGGATATTTTCTTGTGTATAAGTATGTGCCGATAATGATCCCGATGGTTGCACCGTGGCTTGCTAAACCTGCAAAACCTGTGAACTCATAGCCATCAATTAAGCCAAATAATAAACTACCTGAATCACTTTCACGAACCGGAATTAAAATTTCTATAAGGTGATTTGAATAATATGCCCAGTCATAAAAGAATACATGTCCTAATCTAGCGCCTAACATAGTGCTTAAAACAGTGTAGATAAATAGCGAATCTAATTGCTCTACAGACTTTTTCTCATTAAGGAATATCTTTTTCATGATAAACCAACCTAAAGCAAAGGCGGTGATCCAAAGAAGATTATAGTACTTTATTTGTATGAATCCGATGTTGAAAAGTGTCTCGTTCGGATTCCAAGTAATTCCTAAGAAATGCATGTGTTGAATTTTGAAAGGCTAAGATAATAAAATAGAAATCTACCTAGCCTTTAGAATGTGGAAATCGGTTTTGTTCTAGGTTAAAAGAGCGTTAAGATTACACAGTAGCGTGTAGAGTTCAGAAAATAGATATTAGAAAAAGTTGGTTATTTGACTAAGTGAAAGTTTTAACCAATTGAACTTTTTTGTTTTATTAGCTTTTTTTGGAGCTTGAACTTGAGCTTAAAATGTTTTAAGGAACAGGATCGTAACCTTTGCCGCCCCATGGGTTGCAACTGAAAATTCTTTTTGTAGCCATCCACCCTCCTTTGAACAAACCGTGTTTTTTCAGAGCTTCAAGTGTATACTGGGAGCAAGTAGGGGAGTATCTACAGGTAGCCGGCGTATATGGCGAAATGGCTACTTGATAAAAACGTACTAGAAATACAAAGGGAGCGATAAGAATTTTTTTCAACGTGATTTTCACAATAAATAATTGATGTATACAAATTTACTATAAAACTACTAACTGCATAAAATAAGAAGTCCGGATGAGTTACATCCGGACTTCTAAAAATGAAATGGTTTTTGTTTAGGCGCCTATTCTTATCGGTTCTAGATGCTCGGCCTCTTCTTCAGAGTATAATCTAGATTTAATTAAAAATCGAAGTCCTAACGGTATTTCCAATGAAAAACTTGAGCCAATCCCTGGGATTACATCAACCGTAAGTTGGGTGTGTTTCCAATACTCAAACTGATCTCTAGACATATGAAAATCACAACCTTCTATAGTACCTAGCCAGACATCGTTATCATCGAGCATTAAATCACCCTTTTCAAAACACATGGGAGATGAACCATCACAACAACCACCACTTTGGTGAAACATGAGTTCGCCATGTTTTTCTTTAAGTTGAGCAATGATTTCAGCCGCTTTTTCGGTTACTAATACTCTTTTTGTTTTCATTATAAATCGTTTTTTAAAAGAATCCCATTTTCTTCTTATCATAAGAGATAAGCATGTTTTTGGTTTGACGGTAATGTGCCAACATCATTTTATGGTTTTCTCTACCAATACCTGATTTTTTGTATCCGCCAAATGGAGCATGTGCAGGGTATAGGTGATAACAATTAACCCAAACTCTACCTGCCTGTATTGCTCTAGAAATTTGATAAGCTTGGTGGGTATCTCGTGTCCAAACACCTGCGCCTAGACCATAAAGAGTGTCATTTGCAATTTCTATAGCTTCTGCTTCATCTTTAAAAGTGGTAACACAAAGTACGGGTCCAAAAATCTCTTCTTGGAAAACACGCATTTTGTTATTTCCTTTTAAGATAGTCGGTTCTACATAATAACCTCCTTCTAAACCTTCATTATATGCTTGTGAACCGCCGGTAAGGACCTCACAGCCTTCTTCTTTGCCTATTTCTATATAGCTAAGAATTTTCTCGAACTGATCGTTCGATGCTTGTGCACCCATCATAGTGTTAGGGTCTAAAGGATGCCCCATTTTTATAGCTTTTGTACGTTCAATAACACGTTCTATAAATTTGTCATAAATGCTTTCTTGTACCAACATTCTAGAAGGGCATGTACAAACTTCACCTTGGTTTAAGGCAAACATATTGGCGCCTTCTAAACATTTGTCGAAAAATTCATCATCGGCATCCATAATGCTCTCAAAGAATACGTTTGGTGATTTACCGCCCAATTCTAAAGTTACAGGAGTAATATTCTTAGATGCATATTGCATAATTAGTTGCCCTGTAGTAGTTTCTCCGGTAAAGGCTATTTTGTCTATTCTAGGGCTAGAAGCTAAAGGTTTACCTGCTTCTGCACCAAATCCGTTTACAATATTTAATACACCATCAGGTAAAATACCTTCAATGATTTCCATCAAAATTAAAATTGCAACCGGTGTTTGTTCCGCAGGTTTTAAAACTACACAGTTACCTGCTGCCAGAGCTGGGGCTAATTTCCATGTAGCCATTAATAATGGAAAATTCCATGGTATAATTTGACCGACGACACCTAGTGGTTCCGTGACATTTAATGCCACCGTATTAGAATCTAATTCACTTACAGAACCTTCTTCAGCTCTAATGACTCCGGCAAAATATCTAAAATGGTCAACTGCCAATGGTAAATCTGCAGCCATAGTTTCACGAATGGCTTTACCATTGTCCCATGTTTCTGCCCTAGCAAGGACTTCTAAATTTTGTTCTATTTTATCGGCAATTTTTAAAAGCATATTGCTTCTTTCGGTTGCTGAAGAAGCATTCCATGTTTTAGCAGCAACCCATGCCGCATCAATTGCTTTGTCAATATCTTCTGCTGTTGATCTTGGTATTTTTGTAAATGACTTTCCGTCTACGGGTGAGATGTTGTCAAAATATTCACCTTTAGTTGGAGCAACCCATTTACCACCAATAAAGTTTTCATACTGGTTTTTAAATTTAGGTTTTTGAAGTACATCTTTTTCTACAGTTGCTGTTGTGCTCATAATATATGATTTAAGTTAATAATAGAAGTCTTGACGTGTTGGTAACATCAATACGATCTTCTAAATGTACCTCTCATATATTCAATTCATCTGACGGATACTACGAATAACGTGAACTATTCTATCAAAAAATGATTTTATGATTTTTTTAAGTATATAATTTTGTAAATTTCTTAAAATTAAATCAAAATAAGTGTGATTCAGTTATCCGATAATTTCTTTAATGGAAGGCGTTTAGAAACCTTGGTCGAAAACCAAACCTCTTATACTATGAACAATGCCGCCATGCATGTATTTGAAACCCACGAGCAGGCAGCAAGTGTTTTATTGCAATTTGAGCAACCTGTTTTGGCTAGTATGATACAGGGAAAGAAAATTATGCACCTTCGTGATTATGAATCTTTTGATTTTTTGCCGGGAGAGTCTTTGGTCTTACCTGCAAATGAAGGAATGTGTATAGATTTTCCAGAAGCTATGGCAAAGAACCCAACACGATGTTTGGCAATGGCTATTTCTGAAGATAAAATAAATAAGGTATTACAGTTCATGAATGAGAATATGCCTAAAAGCACCAAAGAAGCATGGGGACTAATGGACTATAATTTCCATTTTGTAAATGACAGGGGCATATTTCAAATTATTCAGCGTCTCTTGTTTCTGTTTTCTGAAGATCACCCGTCCAAAGATATATTTGTGGATAATATGCTTCGTGAGCTTATCATTAGAATCTTACAGACCAATGAACGTAAAATATATAGCAGCGCAACCTTGTCCATTAAAAAAGAAAGTAGACTTACAGAAGTTATAAGGTATATAAGAGATAATGTACACAAATCATTAAGTGTAGATAATCTTAGTAAGTTGGCCTGTATGAGTCCTTCACATTTTTATAGGACTTTTAAGCAAGAGCTGGGTATTTCTCCGGTAGAGTTTATAAATAATGAGCGTATTAAACTAGCTGTAGGTTTATTGCAAGATCCAAAACGTAGCATTAAAGATGTCTATCTAGACTGCGGATTTGAAAGTAGATCTTACTTTAATAGGGTTTTTAAAACTAGACAACATATAGCACCTGGTGAATACCAGTCTAAAATTCACAAATCTAAATTTTTAGATTAAAGGCTATACGTAGTGCCTTCTTTACCGTCTTTTAATTGAATACCTAGCGCTGCCAATTGATCACGAATCTGGTCAGATGTAGCAAAATCTTTATTCTCTCTTGCTGCTTTACGTAACTCGATCAATAATTCAACAACACCGCTTAATTTTTCGGTATCGGCATCAGAACTACTTTTGTTTTCTAAACCTAAAACGTCAAAAACGAAACCATGTAATGTGGTTTCTAATTCTAGTTTGTCTTCTGCAGTGATAGATTCAGTTCCTTCTTTAATAAGATTAATGTGTTTAACGGCATCAAATAATTTCGCAATTAAAATGGGCGAATTAAAATCATCGTTCATTGCCGCATAACAAGATGCTTTCCAAGCAGCAACATCAAAATCTGTAGTCTTGCCGGTGCTCAAAGATTTAAGTGAATTGATAGCTTCCATCAATTTATTGAATCCTTTTTCAGATGCCAATAAGGCATCATTGCTCATATCTAAGATGCTGGTGTAATGTGCCTGCATCATAAAGAAACGTACCATAGAAGGGGAGAAAGGCTTACTTAAAATCTCATTTTCACCAGAAAATATTTCTCCTGGTAAAATGCTATTCCCTGTAGATTTTGCCATTTTTCTACCGTTCAAGGTCAACATATTGGCATGCAGCCAATAGTTTACCGGACTTTGACCATTGCAAGCTTCCGCTTGGGCAATTTCACATTCGTGGTGTGGAAATTTTAAGTCCATTCCGCCTCCGTGAATATCAAAGGTTTCACCTAGGTATTTTGTACTCATGGCGGTACACTCTAAATGCCAACCTGGGAAACCATCGCCCCATGGAGATGGCCAGCGCATTATATGTTGAGGTTCCGCTTTTTTCCATAAAGCAAAATCTTGTGGGTTGTGCTTATCGTCTTGGGCGGCAAGATCACGAGTGTTGGCAATCATGTCTTCAAGCTTACGACCACTAAGTTTACCGTACTCATGTTCTTGATTGAACTTAGCAACATCAAAATAGACTGAACCATTGGTTTCGTAAGCAAATCCTTTTTCAAGAATATCCTTAATAATTTCAATCTGTTCTATGATATGACCTGTTGCCGTTGGCTCAATACTTGGTGGTAAGAAATTGAATCTCTCTAAAATATTATGGAAATCTACAGTATAGCGCTGTACCACTTCCATCGGTTCCAATTTTTCTAATCGTGCCTTTTTTGCAATTTTATCTTCACCATCTTCCGCGTCATCAACTAAATGACCGGCATCAGTAATGTTACGCACGTATCGTACTTTATAGCCTAGATGTCTAAAGTATCTGAAAATCATATCAAAAGACATGAAGGTTCTACAGTTTCCTAAGTGTACATTACTGTACACGGTTGGTCCGCAAACGTACATGCCTATATGGCCTTCGTTTATGGGTTTGAAAACTTCTTTTTTCCCGCTTAGAGAATTATATACTTTGATTTCTTGACTTTCGTACAATTGCATGAAGCTATATGCTATTAAAAATGGGTATCTAAATTAAGGTAGTTCAAAAACTCGCGACGTACCAATTCTTCTTTGAATTTACCGCCATATTCTGCGGTTACGGTACTACTGTCAATATCGCGAATTCCTCTAGAATTTACACAAAGATGTTTTGCGTCTATAACACAGGCAACATCTTCTGTTCCTAAAGCTTTTTGTAATTCTCTTACAATTTGAATATTTAAACGCTCTTGAACTTGAGGGCGTTTTGCATAATAATCGACAATACGGTTCATTTTAGAAAGACCTACAACAGTTCCGTTAGAAATATAGGCCACATGTGCACGACCAACAATAGGTAGAAAATGGTGTTCGCAAGTTGAATAAAGGGTAATATTCTTTTCAACCAACATCTCCCCGTACTTGTACTTATTGTCAAAAGTGGAAGCTTTAGGTTTTTTGGTAGGGTTTAAGCCACCAAATATTTCGTTTACATACATTTTAGCAACTCTATTAGGAGTTCCTTTTAAGCTATCATCGGTTAAATCTAAACCTAGTGTATGCATGATATCGCGTACATTATCGCGAATACGTTCAATCTTTTCGTCATCATCTAGATCAAAGGCGTCTGAACGTAATGGAGTATCTTCTGATGTAGAAATATGATCGTTTCCTAATTCATCAAATTGATCTTCCAGAGTATCCTCAATTTTCATTTTATCAATCTTTTAGAAGCTGCAAAGATATACAATATGTGCCACTTAATAACTAAATGAGGGCATTACACAACATTAATTAGTGATAACGTTAAGGTCTAGTTAATTTTATTTTTTTGAAATTAGAAGACCTTTATGACCAAGTATGGTATATCTATTTTATTAAGTTGCTTTTTTGGCATCTTTACTTGTTTTTCACAGGTATCTGCTGATTGTGCCAATGCAATACCTATTTGCTATAATACCCCGGTAAATGGTGGTACCAATGGCTATGGGATAGATGATTTTAACGGAGCTTCTATTTCTGGATGTATAACGCAGGGTAGTGGTACTATAGAAACCAATTCTGCATGGTACAAATTTAAAATAGGTGAAATAGGTCAATTAGGTTTTAATATTGGTTATGATTCTAACGAAGATTGGGATTTTGCCTTATATAGAACAAACGATTGTACTTCATTAGGTGAACCTGTTCGATGCAACTATTTTGATAATTCTGATGATAGTAGTTATATAGGGGTAGGAGAGGACCCTACAGGAATAGATAATATACAATACGATGATTGGTTAACGGTTGAACCAGGGGAAGAATATCTCTTGATGATTAATAATTTCAGTAATAATAACTCCGGTTTTTCTATTCAGTTTTCAGGAAACATATTTGTTGAGTTTCCTAATTCAGCTTTAGATTGTGATATTATAGACAACTTGTTGGGCCCGCCAGTTATTGCATGTGATAACCAAACAGTGATTTTAGATGCTACTACTGTTGACGCTATAGATTATGAGTGGTACTTAGATGCTGGTGTAGGTTACCAACGTATTCCGGGCGAAAGTGACCCGGAACTTTCTATTGCGGTTTCAGGTATGTACCGTGTTTTGGTCGTAAGACCATTAGGAAATAATTTAATTAGCGAAACCCAAGTTGCTTATGCACCTTCTCCTGAAACATTTGAGTTAGAAGATGAAACTGCTTGTTTAGATGGTACTGCAATTGATTTTAATGCAAAAGATGTTGAAGCATTAGGAAGGCAAAGTCCAATGGAGTTTCGTGTATCTTATCATGAAAGTTTTGAAGATGCAATTGATGGTGCAAACGCACTTTCAAAAGAGTTTATACCAAGAGAGGTTGTGCAAACTATATATGTAAGAACGACATCTATAGAGAATTCAATGTGTTTTGATGCTTCTGAAACTTTTGATGTTAACGGAATTGAATTACCTATTTTAGATTTTGAAACAGAGGTGTTTATATGTGGTGATGAGCCAATTGTTACTATAGGACAACGCATTCCCGATAATGATTTTACGTATGAATGGAGTTCGGGTCAAACGACATCTTTAATTACTGTGGCAGAGCCAGGTGTTTATACATTATCGGTAACGAACAGAGAAGGTGTAATTCAATGTATTACCGTTCGTTCTGTTACTGTGGTTTTTTCTAGTCCGCCAGTAATTTCAGATATTACCATAGAATATGAAGATGATGCTTCGAATGTGGTCAATGTTTTCTTGGAAGAAAATGGCAATTTTGAATATCAAGTAGATAATGATACTCCACAGAATAGCGGAGTATTCAACAATTTATTTCCTGGAGAACATACGATTACTGTGCGCGATCCAAATGGTTGTGGATTAGACACTAGAGAAATTGTTGTAGTCGGTTTTCCAAAATTCTTTACACCTAATGGAGATAATGTAAATGATACTTGGAAGGTGGAAGGATTGTCAGCTTTAGATAGCCCTGTAATAACCATCTATGACCGCTATGGTAAATTACTTCATCAGTTATTTGAAAATTCTAGTGGTTGGAACGGTTCTTTTAACGGTGCCTTATTGCCGGAATCTGACTATTGGTTCAAGCTTTCTTATACCAATTCTTTAGGTGAAAATACAAACGCATCTTATATCAATAATCATTTTACTTTAAAGCGTTAAGCTTGATATTTAGGTGTAAAAGGTGCACTTTATCGATTAAACGCAAGAATATCCGTTGTAAGATACTAAAGCAAGTCATGTGTAGTTATAATATACATCACGTATACTAATAGTTACACTTTTATGAGAACACTTCTTTGTTCTACATGTTGTTTGTTTCTTTTCTTTTGGAATGTAACTGCACAGAATTCAGCCGATTGTAGAACGGCTATTCCTGTTTGTGCCGATCAGCCTATTATGGGTTTAGCTGGTGGAACAGGGGATGTAGATGATTTTGACCCAGATTTTATACTGCAAACTGGGTGTTTGGAAAAAGGTAGTCTTTCTTCAGCAAATATTGAATTCAATACTTCATGGTTCGTTTTTAGGGCTGGTACAGGTGGTCAGGTCGGTTTTGATATTGAAGCCTTACCGTCATCAGGATCAACACCAACTGCAGAATGGGATTTTGCTGTTTATGGTCCTGATGTTGATTGTGCGGATATTAGTAATGGTACGGCGCAACCTATTCGTTGTAATTATGAAGTAAACGATACAAATTTCACGGGGCTTGGTGTTAATCCTGAAAGCGGGGAAGAAGGTCGTGCATCCTTAACAGGTAGTCAGAATACATATGATGAGTATTTAGATGTTTTACCAGGAGAGATTTATTATATACTGATAAATAATTTTGCAGATAATTTTACAGAAGACCCAGAACCGTTTATGTTAACCTTTACGGGTAGCTCAGTGAATGATGATCAAGATACAGCTTTAGATTGTACGCTGAGAGACGAGTTTTTAGGCTTGGATATTATTGCGTGTGAAGGGGATGACCCTATAACTATTAGTGCGATGAATTCACCGGCTGGAGCAGATATTGCTAGTGTTGAATGGACGGTAGATTACGAAGATGACGGTATAGTTGATGATACGCTCACAGGGTCTGGCGATTTTGGTGCTGAATTGGTAGTTGTTAGTCCGAACACAGGACGCTACTTTGCTTCGATTACCACGACAAGCGGTTCTCCTCCAACAGTGGCAGATCAAAGCGGAGTCTTGATTACATTTTTTGGAACACCAATCTTAGAAAGAGTAGAAACATTGGATACTAATCTGTCCATAGACCCAGATCAAAACAATATTGAGTTTTTTGTTGAAGGTGATGGGGATTATGAATATGCGATTAACGACGGTGTATTTCAAGATAATCCTGTGTTTATGAATGTGCCACCAGGTGTGAACACAGTTATTATTAATGATAAAAACGGATGTGGAATTACGGATCCTATCGAATTTTTGGTGGTAGGTTATCTTAAGTTTTTTACTCCGAATGGAGATGGTATAAACGACGAGTGGAATATTTTAGGTATTGAGACTCTAAATGATCCCGTTGTATTTATTTTTGATAGATACGGTAAGTTGTTGAAGCAATTAGGGTCTAATGATGCGTGGGACGGTAATTTTAACGGTCAGCAAATGCCATCTACAGATTATTGGTTTAGGTTTGAATATGGTGAAATGGAAGATAATTTAATAGTGGCTAAAACACGAAAGACACATTTCTCATTAAAGAGATAAAAAAAAGGGTAGCATTATGCTACCCTTTTTTTAGTATTGTTTTTTAATTTAAAAATTTATAGTGTAACTTAAGGTAGCATTCGTAATACCTCTATCTATCATTGCAGGTGTTGTTATGCCGGCATTAAAGAGACTTTCGCTTACATCTTGTTGAGAACGACTAAGTGAAAAGTCTAATTTACTACCGCCAAAGTTATAACCTATACCGCCAGAAACAGCATTTAAATCTCCAATAGTATTTCCATTTGTATACGGGCTCTGTTCAAAACGGTACCCTGCTCTTAGGCTCACTTGTTGAATTCTGTACTCGCCGCCAAGTCTAAAAGTAGAAACAGTACCTAAGTCATTTGCAATTTCTGAGTTTACTGTTTGGAAACTAGGGTCGTTGGTTGGGCGTAATTCTGATTGTGAGAAATCTTGGTATCCATAGTCGAAACTTATCAGGCCGTCTTTGGCAAAAATTACTGCTAGACTACCTGTTAGTTTACTTGGAGTTTTTACTGTGTATTCTTCATAAAGATTTACAATATTGAAATTAATAAAATTAATATCGACATCTGCCAAATCAGAATTTACACGTTGCGAAGTATTGTCTTCTAAACGGTACCATGTAGGTGACTGATAGCTACCGCCTAAACGTACATTGTCGTTTAGTTTGGCAATTGCGCCTAGGGTAAAAGAAAAACCGTTACCTTCTGTTTCAAGGTAATTGTCAAATGTTGTTCTGGTTATTTCTGAATTAGGTTCATATCCGTCTTCCGTAAATTGATCATATTGAGTATAAAAAATACTGTGGAAATTTAATGAAGCTCCCATGTAAATGTTCTCTTTGTACTGCGATGCCATATTGACGGTAAACTTACTATTGTATCCTGTAGTTCTTCTTAAGAAATCTTGATTAACAAAATCATAAACAGAATTACTGATGTAATTGATATTGTTGTCATCTTCAGTTTCTGGATCTAGAATACCTCCATAATATCCTAAGAAGGCTTGTTGGTCTCTAAACCCTTGAGCAGAACCTATATCCAAATAAGCTTCTTCCAAAAACTCACCATTTTGTAATAATATAGACCCAAAAGGTGTACCGCCAGCGTATTCTAGAAAATAGGTATCAATACCTTCTGTTGCTCTTCCAGATACATAATATTCATTATCAAAATTGTTAACCAAATCATAGTTGAATGCCAAAGTGAATTTTTTCCAATCAGCGTTAGCATCGGTATTTTTAAAAACAAAGGCAGCACCTATTTGATTTAATTCAATAGTATTATCCTTGGTTATTAATGCATCGCCAAAATAACGGGCATCATTATTTGTATGGTAATTTGATCCTGTAATGGTAAAAAGGCTATTGTTGAAAACCGCTGAACCGGCAGGGTTAATGTTCAGTGACGATAAGTCGCCGCCAAGTGCGCCAAATGCCCCGCCCATAGCTTGAAAGCGAGCCGTACCTTGAAGGTTTTCCCTACCGTAACGTAATGCTTCGTTTATGTCTTGTGCACTACCAACGGCACATGCCATTAGTATTACGAAAGTTATATATTTTTTCATAACAATGTTTCAAGTTTGATAAATGTTCGATTTTAGTTTCTTCTACTACTGCTTCTAGATGAACCAGAAGACCTAGATGAAGATCCGCTGCTAGAACTTCTTGAACTGCTGCCAGAACTTCTGTAAGAACTACCGCTAGAGCTGCTTCTGCCTGAGCTATAGTTGCTGCTTCTAGAGCTGCTTCCAGAGCTTCGGTAAGACCTACTGCTTGATCCACTTGAACTTCTGCCAGAAGAATAACTTCTAGAGCTGCTACCAGAGTTTCTGTATGTTGAGGTTCTTGGTACTGCAACCCTGCTACTAGATCTTGCCGTACTAGAACTAGATGTTCTAGGGCTGCTACTGTATCTACTACTGTAATTTCTTGAAGAACTACTGCTATATCTTGGTGTAGCTCGTGTGTTTCTACTTGTTCTATAAGCTCTATTTTGGTCAACTCCTACAGTTCTTCTTGCTGTAGAACTACCGGAATATGTTCTTGAGCTACGTGTATTCGCAGAGCTCCTAGCTGTTGTTGATCTACCGGTCGTAGTTCTATGTCTAGACGAGTTACCTCTAGTGTTCACATTTGAGCGACCTCTTGCCGCTGTTGCTGAAAGTCCGCTATTATTGGTGGTTTGTCTTGTGTAGTTTCCTCTTCTAGAATTGTTTAAAGCATAGCTTCTATTAGAGAATCTATTGTTACGACTGTAATATCTGTTGCCATAACCGTAACCGTATGCATAACCAAAATTATTGCCGTAGAAAGGTCTGTTCCATCCATATCCCCAGTTGTTCCAACCAAATCCAAATCCGCCATAACCCCAGTTGTTCCATCTGTTCCAGCCCCAAGGTTGACCCCATCCGGCACCGTAAAATCCTGCATAACCAATATTGTTCCATCCCCAACCATAAAGGTTGCCGTAACCCCAATTGTTCCAACCATTATTATGAATATAAATACCTACATCAGCATTATTACTGCCCCAGCTACCATAGCCTTCATAGTCATTTGCATTAGCGTAGTAATCTGTTAATTGATCATCTTGTATCTCCTCTTCTAGATAATTACTAGAGTAAGAATCTACATCGGTAAATATTTCATCACCCAATATTTCACCATACTGATCGGCTTTTTCGCCAAAATAGTCAGTATAGGTGTCAGATTCAGCATTGTTTTGAGTGTAATTTCTTTGTTGTGGCCTTCTTTCTACAGTGCTTGGAGTGTCATTAGAATAAATGCCATCATTACCATAGTAAGATGATTGTTGGTAAGAGCCACAAGATGTTATAAAAATAGCAAGGGTTACCAACATTGTAATGTTTCGAAGTTTGTTGTGGGGTAAAGAATATATCATCGGATCAAAATTATATTGTTGAACATATTAAAAATAACTAGTTTTACTCAATTATTATATAGTAATATTCACAAAATTTGTGCCAAAGTCCAGATAATGAGTAAAAATTTGACGAAGAGAAGCGAGGATTATTCCAAATGGTATAATGAATTAGTGGTTAAGGCAGATTTAGCCGAAAACTCTGGTGTAAGAGGTTGTATGGTTATAAAGCCATATGGTTACGGTATTTGGGAGAAAATGCAAGCCGGTTTAGATAAGATGTTTAAAGAGACTGGTCATGAGAATGCCTATTTCCCATTATTTATTCCTAAATCATATTTAAGTAAAGAGGCGAGTCATGTAGAAGGATTTGCCAAAGAATGTGCTGTAGTTACCCATTACAGATTAAAAAATGCCGAAGACGGAAGCGGTATTATTGTTGATCCAGATGCTAAATTAGAAGAAGAGCTTATTGTAAGACCAACTTCTGAAACTATAATTTGGGATACGTACAAGAAATGGATTCAATCTTATAGAGATTTGCCGCTACTTATCAATCAATGGGCAAATGTTGTTCGTTGGGAGATGCGTACTAGATTGTTTTTAAGAACGGCGGAGTTTTTATGGCAAGAAGGCCATACGGCGCATGCAACCGAAAAAGAAGCAATTGAAGAAGCAGAGCAAATGATGAACGTTTATGCCGATTTTGCAGAAAACCATATGGCGGTACCTGTCATAAAAGGTACTAAAACAGAAAGCGAACGTTTTGCAGGTGCTATTGAAACATATTGTATTGAAGCTTTAATGCAAGATGGTAAGGCGTTACAAGCTGGTACTTCTCACTTTTTAGGTCAGAATTTCGCAAAAGCCTTTGATGTTAAATTTGCAACTAAAGAAGGTAGTAAAGAATATGTTTGGGCTACCTCTTGGGGAGTTTCAACACGATTAATGGGGGCATTAATCATGACGCATAGTGATGATAACGGATTGGTGATTCCTCCGAAATTAGCACCTATACAAGTTGTTATTGTACCAATTTATAAAGGATTAGACCAGTTGGATCAAATTTCTGAGACCGTTAATCCGTTAGTGAAAGAATTAAGAGCTAAGGGTATTTCTGTAAAATTCGATAATAGAGATACGCACAAGCCTGGTTTTAAATTTAATGAGTACGAATTACGTGGAGTACCGGTAAGGTTGGCAATTGGACCAAGAGACCTTGAAAATGGTACTTACGAATTGGCTAGAAGAGATACTTTGCAAAAAGAGACGGTTGCTGCGACAGATGTAGTGGCGAAAATTGAGTTTTTAATGGAAGATATTCAGAAGAATATGTACCAAAAAGCGCTTGATTATAGAACTAATCATATCACTGAGGTGGATTCTTATGATGAATTTAAAAAAGTTTTAAAAGAAAAAGGCGGATTTATTTCTGCACATTGGGACGGTAGCAAAGAAACCGAAGAACGTGTCAAAAATGAGACAAAGGCAACTATACGTTGCATTCCCATAGATGCAAAAGAGGAAGAAGGTACTTGTATGGTCTCCGGAAAACCGTCTAATAAAAGAGTCTTATTTGCTAAAGCGTATTAATTTTTTTAAAAAATAATAAAGAGGTGTTGCGATAGTAAAAAATATTTGTATTTTTGCATCCGCAATTGCGCAAAGTATGGTCCGTTCGTCTAGGGGTTAGGACGCCAGGTTTTCATCCTGGTAACAGGGGTTCGATTCCCCTACGGACTACTAATTAAACCGTTGGATGTATTTCCAAGTATTGACATAATGGTCCGTTCGTCTAGGGGTTAGGACGCCAGGTTTTCATCCTGGTAACAGGGGTTCGATTCCCCTACGGACTACAAAAATTGAATGGATGAGAATCCGAAGAAATTATAACAAATAATAAAATGGCAAATCACAAGTCGGCATTAAAGAGAATTAGAAGAAACGAAGCAGTTCGTTTGCGTAACAGATACCAGCATAAAACTACACGTAATGCTATTAAGAAATTACGTGCAGAAGAATCTAAGAAAGATGCAGAGGCTCTTTTTCCTAGTGTTGTTAGCATGATCGATCGTTTGGCTAAACGTAATATCATTCATGATAACAAAGCTGCCAACTTAAAAAGTAAGTTAGCGAAGCACGTTGCTGCATTGTAAAACATTGCCTTAAGAAATTAAAAAGCCTTCCAGTTATGGAGGGCTTTTTTTTGTTTGTAACAGTTTCTGCATAGATGTTTAGACTTGTCTAATTAGTGATCTATTTAAACGAGCGTTTGCTGTTGCTTAAAAAACCAATGGTTAGTACGCTGTACATAACTACAATTAGAATGTTTAATACCAATCTTAAATTATAGAATTCCCACATTTCATATTGGGTATATCCAATAATCAATAAAAAGGGCGATGTAGAATAAAATATGATTAACGAACTATTTATCCAGAATACGAGATTATAGCGATTGATAATTTTTGCTTTTGCGTTGTATTTTTCTTTGAAATTAATGAATATGCAATATAGTAAGGCTACTGAGGCAATGGTGTATGCATAAAATAGGGTAATGTCCATTGGGTTTTGAAAAAAACAACTAATAATATAGCTAGACATGGCTATTATTGATGCCCATAAAATTCTATTTCGATTTATTTTATTTGATGAAAGTTTCCAATAGGCGTAATAGAAATATGGAAAAAATACAAGATCGTACAAATTGTAAATGATTTCATTGTACTGGCTATCTTTTAAATCGTTGAAAAAGGTATAATCAGGAAAATATTTAATCATATAACCCAATAGTTCATTACAAAAAGTATAGGCAATTATGACAGGGAGATATTTGAAAACGGTGTCAAAATACTTTCTATACGTTTTAATAGATGCTATCAATGCAATGCCGTAAATAATTACAAAGTAACTTCTACTTATAAAATCCAATATCATTTGGGGCATAATTTAAAAATCTGTACGAGGTGGTGGTCCGCCATTTCCACGGTTTAATGTAAGACTGGTTCCTTTAGTTTGTAAGCTTGAATTTAAAGTGAATGTTGGTACTATGCTAGCATATGTTTTTTTAGTTTCTCCATGGGTGTAATTGCCTATACCGTTAGATTGATTCATTGTTAAGTTTCGTATCAATTCTGCTTTTCCATTTTCTCCAATATAAAAGGCGTAATCTTCTCCTTTTTTGTTTAGAGTGGGGACTATAAATATAGAGTTCTGTCTAGGGTGTACAAATTTTTTGCCGTCAGGAAAATTTCCTTCAGCGGGGTAGTTTGCAAAATACAAGCGTAATTTGGTTACTTTTTCTACCCCTGCATTTTTCGCTTCTTGGTCAACATAGGCTATATAGTCTTTTATTGTTTGATAATCAAAATCTACAAACCTACCTACTTGAAATTCTTTTTCTGGGGCACGTACCTTTTGTTCGTATTGTTTAATTATATCAGCTCTATGATCTGAATAATTGCTGTATAGCATACTAGCTTCTTCGATAGAAATAATGCCTTCTGGAGCACTTACTGTGTCTCTAGCTTGTGGTTGTTTAATTTCCTTTTTCTCTTCTTCTTTACAGCTTATTATGGTTATTAGAATACTTGAGCATAAAATTTTACTGATTAGGGTGTGTGGTCTTTTCATTTTCTGAGAATTTAGACGGTTGTTTAGAAAATTGCTAAAAGACTGGGGAGAGTTCTTTTGTTAAACAATAAAGATATTAAAAATATAATAGTGAGAACGTAAAACATTGCATGTCAATAAGAAAAGTGTATAAATGAAAAAATCCCGATCTCTAAAAGAAATCGGGATTTTTATGATTTTAGAAAAATTCTATTGATTCATCGTCATCAAGAACTCTTCGTTATTCTTAGTTTGCTTAAAGCGTTGCTCTATAAACTCCATAGCTTCTACAGGGTTCATATCAGCAAGGTACTTACGCATGATCCACATACGTTGTAGTGTGCTTTCGTCTAACAACATGTCATCTCTACGTGTACTAGAAGAAGTAAGGTCAATTGCAGGGAAAATTCTTCTGTTTGCAATCTTGCGATCCAATTGAAGTTCCATGTTACCTGTACCTTTGAATTCTTCAAAGATAACTTCATCCATTTTAGATCCTGTCTCTGTTAATGCCGTAGCAATAATAGACAATGATCCGCCGCCTTCTATATTACGGGCAGCGCCAAAAAATCTTTTTGGCTTGTGTAGTGCATTTGCATCAACACCACCACTTAATACCTTACCAGATGCTGGTTGTACCGTATTGTATGCTCTTGCCAAACGTGTAATAGAATCTAAAAGAATTACTACATCGTGGCCACATTCTACTAAACGTTTCGCTTTTTCTAAAACAATGTTTGCTACACGTACATGCTCTGTTGGTTCTTTGTCGAACGTAGAAGCAACTACTTCTCCACGTACGTTACGTTGCATATCGGTTACCTCTTCAGGGCGTTCATCAATAAGTAATATAATCTGATAAACCTCTGGGTGATTTGCTGCTATACCGTTTGCAATATCTTTCAATAGCATGGTTTTACCAGACTTTGGTTGAGATACGATCATACCTCTTTGTCCTTTACCGATAGGGGAGAACAAATCAATTATACGAGTAGATATTGTGCTTTGGCGTTCTGCCAAATTGAATTTTTCTTGTGGGAATAACGGAGTCAAATGTTCAAATGATACACGATCACGAACAATTTGAGGATCTATACCGTTAATTTTATTCACCTTAATAAGAGGGAAATATTTTTCACCTTCTTTTGGAGGTCTTACGTTACCCAATACAGTATCTCCAGTTTTTAAGCCGAAAAGACGAATTTGTGATTGAGAAACGTAAATATCATCTGGTGATGATAAATAGTTGTAATCAGAAGAACGTAAAAATCCGTAGCCATCTTGCATGATGTCCAATACACCCTCACTGGCAATAATGGAGTCAAACTCATACTCTGGTTCCTTATACCTGTTTTTTAAATCCTTGTCAAAATTACTTTTGTCATGGTTAGATCTAGGATTAGGCTTTTTGTTATGATTGTTATTCTGATTAGAATTCTTTTTGTTAGGCTGGTTTGCAGCCTTTGGCCTTGGTCTTGGCCTTTTTTGTTCTACAGGTTCTTTAGAAACACTTTCTGTATTATTCTCTTTCTTTACCGGAGCAACTTTCTCAGGAGTGGTTTTTTCTTGAGCAGGTTTTGCTGGTGCCTTAGACTCTTTGTTGGTGTTTGCGGCAACACGTGGCCTAGGTCTTGGTTTGGGTTTCGGTTTTGCTTCTGCAGGTTTGCTAGCTTCTTCTGTTGCAGCAGGAACTATAGCTGCGGCAACCTTTGGATTCGCAGCTTGTACGTCCAAAATCTGATAAACTAAATCTAGTTTTTTTAAGGTCTTGAATTTAGGAACCTTTAGTCCTTTAGCAATTTCCTGAAGCTCAGGTAGCTTTTTTGATTTTAAATCTGAAATCTCAAACATTAAGTAGTAGAATAAATTATAAGTAGTTTGTATTGTAAGAAGTAACTATTTTATTTGGATCATCTTAAGGAGATAATTTCCTTAGTGGTAGGCGTTATGACGTGATAACGTAGCAATATTACAAATTATTTTGAATAAAAGGGGTATATTTTTTGAAAAGACATGTATTTTTGCATCGTAAACTGGTAATTGATTTATGATTCAAAGAATACAAAGCCTTTATTTGATAGTTGTAGCAATACTTACGGGTGTTCTGCCGTTCTTCTTTAACCTATGGATAGATATCGATGGTGTTGAAGTATTTGCAAATAATGAAATGCTTATTTCTATTGCCTTTTACGCAAGTACTGTTCTAGCTGTTTGGGCTATAGTACAATTTAAAAATAGAAAATCTCAGTTTGTCATTAACAGGCTGAATATGATATTGAATGTTTTTTTATTAGGATTTTTCGTTTATCGATCACTAAACTTATCCGGAGAGACCTTGGTCTCTGAGAAGGGTGTTGGGATGCTGATTCCAGTATTTTCTATCATTTTTTTGGTTCTTGCAAATAGAGCTATAAAGAAGGATGAAGATCTTGTAAAATCTGTTGATCGCTTGCGTTAAGCCTATAATCTTAGTAGTATTAGTGCGTTAAAACCCGGGGTAGTTTCCGGGTTTTTTTATGTACTAACTTTTCTTTCTAAATAATGCACCTTTTTTAAATATCACAAAACTATTGCAGCTTTCCCGCCCAATGTGATAAACTGTTTACTTTTTCTTGAATTCTTCGTGATACCCCATTTCTATGTTTGTACTCAAGAAACAGCAAGGCTAACGATAGTCGTTAGTTACCTGTTTTAAAACTAAACATTTAAAAATTACAATTATGAAAAACAGAAAATTTACTCTTGTATTACTAGCTAGTGTTATGACAACTTTCTTTATCAGTTGTTCAGATGACGATGGTGAAGTAGTAACAGTTACTGAAACAGTTGTTGAAACTGAAACGGTAGAGGTAGATTCGTCATTGCCGGTTGGTGATTTAATGGTAACCTTAAGTGGTAATCTAGTTGCTGAAAGCGGTACACCTACACAAGGGTTGGTTGAAGTGGGTATTGATGCTGACGATGCAAACTTTGTTCGTTTTGCAGATGACTTTACTACTGAATTGGGTACGGGTACTGTAGGTATCTTTTTATCAACTTCAGAAGTTTTTACGCCTGATCCAGCAAACGGAAACCCTGACTTAATGTTAATTGGTAACGTAGGTGGTAACGGTGAAATGTTCATTAAGCTAGATGCTGCACCAGATACTAAATATACACACATTATTCTTTGGTGTGCTACAGCAAACATACCATTTGGTAATGTTGCTTTAAACTAATATAATTTATTACCGCCTTTGGGAATAGAGACACATGATTCTGTTTTTCTATGTCTCCCAAAGGCTTTTTTTATAGGGGTTGTTCTATCCTTATAGCTTAATATCAAAGAATTATGAAAAATATAAAAAGCATCATAGTCATATGCTGTTGCCTATTCACTTGTTATGCCCAGGCGCAAAGTGGATGGACGAGAGAAGCAAAAGGATTTTATGTTCAGGCATCTGCAGCACATTTCTCTTCTAATAACTATTATACCACAGAAGGTACATTGGCAGATCAAGGAAGTACTTTTAATACCAGCGCATTATTAATTTATGGTGAATATGGTATTTCTGATAGATTTACGGCAATTCTTGATTTACCATTGGTGCGTTTAAATAGTTTTAGTACTACCGAAACTGTTGGCGGAGTAGGTAATATTCAATTGGGTATAAAATATAAACTTTTAAAAAGCTTTCCATTGTCGTTGCAAGTGGCTTTAGATATACCAACTAATGATGGTAGTAATTTTGCGCAATCTACAAATGCGAATGCATTTGGTGAATTTGACGAAATTAATTTGCCTGTCTCTGATGGTGAGTTCAATGTGTGGACCACACTTGCGGCATCTCATGGTTTTGATAATGGCAAAACATATGCTTCAGCTTTCTCTAGTGTAAATTTTAGAACAGAGGGTTTTAGTAACCAATTACAAGCAGGTGTAGAATTAGGACATTTGTTTTTTGATAAACTATATTTAATAGGAAAATTAAAAATTCAAGAGCGGTTATCTTCTGAAAACAATGTGCAAAGCGGTTCGTTCTTGTTTGGTGAGGGTACTACATTCACCAATTACGGTGTTACTTCAATGTACAAAGTGACCGATCATTTCAACGTGGTAGCCCAATATTCTGATTACGCCGGCTTTTTGGTGGAGCGCAAGAATATTTATGATGGTGGTACTTTTTCTTTAGGCGTTTCGTTTGAATATTAATTAGCTAGATACAGGGTTTGGTTAAATAACAAAATCCTGTATTTTATCTTTTACCTAATTCAATTACCTCTAAGTCTTTAATATTATCACCTTCAATGACAAAACGTAGCATAGTACGTACTTGGTGAAAACCATGTTTACCGCAGGCTCCAGGATTCATATGTAGAACGCCTAATTTTTTATCCATCATTACTTTTAATATATGCGAGTGTCCGCAAATGAATAATTTTGGCGGATTCTCTTTTATAATATCTCTTGTTCTAATATTGTATTTAGGTGGATAACCACCAATATGTGTGATTAAAACATCAACTCCTTCACAGAAAAATCTGTTATTTTCTGGAAATTCTTTTTGAATGATGTGGTCGTCAATGTTACCATGAACACCTTTCAACGGCTTTAATTTTGCAATAGCATCCGTAACCTCTAAAGAACCAATATCGCCTGCATGCCACACTTCATCAGCCCATTTAACATGCCTTAGAATAGCATCGTCTATATGTGAATGTGTATCAGAAAGTAAGAGTATTTTGGTCATTTATATTTTAAGTTATGCGGATAAAAAGATTGAATTTGATAGCTGACCAATGATCTAAAATTTTAATTCTTATGTTTAGAATTACAGCTTAATCTATTCAATGTTAAAACGTATCCTTTTTAATACCTTTGCGAGATACAAAATTAGTACATCCTTTTGAGATTCTTCATTCAATTTTCATACTTCGGTAAAGCATATCATGGTTGGCAGAATCAGCCAAATGCCATAACCGTACAAGAAGTGCTAGAAAATGGCATGTCTAAACTTTTAAATTCTAAGGTTTCACTTATGGGGGCCGGTCGTACAGATACAGGTGTTCATGCTAAAGAAATGTACGCTCACTTTGATGTTGATGTTGATGTTCTGGAAAATATTGAAGAATACGTTTTTCGATTAAATTCTTTCTTGCCCAATGATATTGCAGTTGAGCGAATTTTTGAAGTAACAGAAGATGCTCATGCCCGTTTTCATGCCACGGCTAGAACCTATGAATATCATATCGATAAAAAGAAGAACCCGTTTGCTACAGATTTAGCTCATTTTGTAAAAAAAAATCTTGATATTGAACAAATGAATACTGCGGCAGAATTGTTGTTGGGTAAAAAAAATTTTGAATGTTTTTCAAAATCTAATACAGATGTTTTTACTAATATTTGCGACCTAAGAGAAGCGCATTGGCAACTAGAAAATGACAAACTTATTTTTACAATTACGGCAGATAGGTTTCTTAGAAATATGGTCAGAGCCATAGTTGGTACCTTAATTAACGTTGGGCTGGGTAAATATCCGGTGGACTATGTTAATACCATATTAAAAAGCAAGGATAGAACAAAAGCGGGCGTTTCTGTTCCTGCAAAAGGACTATATTTGACCTCTATTGTTTACCCCAATACTATTTTAAAGAATGGATAAGGATTCTGGCAAAGCATTTGACACTCGTCTTTTTAAACGCTTACTGGCCTACACAAAACCGTACAAAATAACTTTTTATGGCGTTGCTTTGGCTGCTATATTATTATCTGGTTTTGCCATTCTTACACCCTTGATCGTAAAAGAAATAATTGATACGGCTATAAAAGGCAGTAATGATGAGATGTTGCTTTACTTAACTATAGCTATGCTGGTAGTGTTGCTTGGTCAAGTAACCTGCCAATTGGCATTTAATTATTACGCCAATTGGCTGGGGGAATCTGTTATTAGAGATGTACGCATCAACTTATTTAAAAAGATGCTTTCTTTTAAAATGACCTATTTTGATAACTCGTCTTTAGGGGTCTTGGTGACCAGAGCTGTTGCCGATATGCAGAGAATTGGCGAGATTTTTAGTCAAGGATTTTTTGTAATTGTAGCAGATTTATTGAAAATGGTGGTAGCTGCAATGGTCATGCTTTTTATCAACTGGAAACTTTCACTTATCGTTTTTGCATTGTTGCCCATTATTGTATATGCTACAAGATGGTTTCAAAAAGCCATGAAAGTTGCTTTTACAGAGGTTAGGGCAGAGGTATCTAATTTAAATTCTTTTGTTCAAGAGCGTATTACAGGCATGAAAATAGTGCAGCTGTTTACACGTGAGAAAATTGAAAGCGACAAGTTTAGAGAGATTAATGAAAAGCATAAAAAAGCATGGTTGAAAACGGTGTGGTATAACTCCATTTTCTTTCCGATTGCTGAAATTGTTTCTTCCATTACGGTGGGATTAATTGTATGGTACGGCGGATTGCAAAATGTTGCTAATATTTCGACAGATATAGCAGGTACTATTTTCGCGTTTATCATGTTGATCGATTTACTTTTTAGACCACTTCGTCAAATTGCAGATAAGTTCAATACCCTGCAAATGGGGATGGTAGCTGCAAATAGGGTGTTTAAAATTTTAGATACCAATAGTCATATACAAGATGTTGGTTCTTTTGAAAAAGAAACCGTTAATGGAGATATCAGTTTTAAAAATGTTCATTTTGGATATTTAGAAGATGAGGAAGTTTTACACGGAATTTCTTTTGATGTAAAAGCAGGGGAAACTGTTGCTATAGTTGGTGCAACGGGTGCTGGAAAAAGTACGATTATCAATTTATTGAATAGATTTTATGAAATTAATAGTGGCTCTATATCCGTTGACGGTGTAGCTATTAAAGATTATGATTTAGCATCTTTACGTTCGCATATAGCCGTAGTATTGCAAGATGTTTTTTTGTTTGCAGATACCATTGCTAATAATATTTCTTTAAAAGATAACAATATTACTGTTGATGATATTGAGAATGCAGCTAAGGCTATTGGGGTAGATGAGTTTATTTCTAGCCTTCCTGGAGGTTATAATTATAATGTAAAAGAAAGAGGTAGCATGCTCTCAAGTGGTCAAAGGCAATTAATTGCTTTTTTAAGAGCATATGTTAGCAACCCTAGTATCTTAATTTTAGATGAAGCTACATCATCTGTAGATACCTATTCAGAACAGCTGATACAATTGGCTACAGATAAAATTACACAAGGTAGAACTTCAATAGTAATAGCTCACAGGTTGGCTACTATTAAAAAAGCC
>NZ_JBDVOT010000043.1:0-3956 GCF_039968975.1 Maribacter sp.
CTATATATTCTTCTAAAGCATCCATTTTGTAATGGGCTCCCATGTAAATATCGGTTACGCCAAGGGCTTTTAGCCTAATACGAACACCTTCGTTAGTACCTCCTGTAATAATACATACATTGTATCCTTTCTTTAGAGCTACTTTTAAGGCATAACCATCCTTAACACTCATTTTGCGTAACAACTCTCCTTCACTGGTAACTAAAAGACTTCCGTCAGTAAAAACTCCATCAACATCAAAAATAAATGTGGTGATGTCTTTTAGATACTCTTTATAACTCTTTTCCATGTTTTTCTTTTATTGCGTTGCTTAAAAGGGTGTACAATTCCCTTTGGTGTTTGTCTTTTATAATTTGTAAATGATTGTGTAATGTTTTTTGGTCTCCGCGTTTAGCAGGTCCTGTTTGTGCTTGTAAAGGTGTTAGCGTATTTAATTTTGCAGCTGTTTCATTTATTAACGGCTTTAATAAAGAGAAATCGATGTTATGTTCCGTACAAATATCAGACCCAATGGTATACATATAATTAGTGAAATTATTAACGAATACCGCCGCTACATGTAATGTTTTTCGTTGTTCAGAATCTATTTCAACGACATTGTTACTAAGGCATTTACCTAATTTTGTTAATGTCTCTAAATCTTTTTCATCGGTTGCTTCTATACATATAGGAATATCATCAAATGAAATTATTTTACCCTTTGTAAAGGTTTGCAATGGGTAAAATATGCCCACTTTTTTTACAGAATTTAAAGCTGTAAGTGGCGTTGCACCAGAGGTATGTACTAAGAGTGAGTCTGAATCTTTAAAGTATTCCGCAACATTACCAATAACATCATCAGATATGGCAAGTATATACACATCTGCGGTAATTTCATCTGTAAAGTCTGTACTTATGAGTGCTTTATTCTGTACAAATGCTAAATGTTCTCTATTTCTGCCAATTACCTGTTTTACGGTTACATTTACAGACTTTTGAAATGCATGAAACAGATTCTGGGCTACATTGCCGGTACCAACTATCACTACTGATATCATGCTCACAAAAGTACGAAGTTTATAGAAGTCTTGTTGTATTAAAATTAACAGTTTCCGTGAAGTTTAAAAGAGATAAAAGTCATTCGTAAATGATGAAAAGACCTTATTTTTGCATCTTGAAAATCAACTCCTTGCTTCCATGACGGAAATGTTCAAAAAAATATTCTTTTCTACACGTTTAATGTCCATTTTATTTATCGTTTTCGCTACGGCAATGGCGTTCGGTACTTTTATAGAAAGCTGGTACAGCACAGAGACAGCAAGAATCTGGATCTATAATGCTTGGTGGTTTGAAGTAATCATGGTGTTTTTTGTAATTAACTTTTTAGGGAACATTTCAAGATATCGCTTGTTAAGATTAGAGAAATGGGCGGTATTGATATTGCATTTATCTTGGGTATTAATAATTATTGGTGCTTTTGTTACCCGATACATCAGTTTTGAAGGTATGATGCCCATACGTGAAGGTGAAACAGAAAATGTATTTTACTCTGATAAAACTTACTTGACTGTTTATGTAGACGGTGAAATTGAAGGAGAGGCTAGAAGAAAAGTATTAGAAGATGATTTAATTGTTACGCCCGAAGCTATAAAATCTAACTTACCATGGAAGGCTGATTTCAACGGTGAAGATTTTGAAATTTCTTACGTAGATTTTATTAAAGGTGCTAAACAAGGTTTGTTGCCAGATGCTAATGGTACCAAATTTTTAAAAATTGTTGAAGCAGGAAATGGTGAACGTCATGACCACTATTTAGAAGATGGTAAAGTTGCTAGTATCCATAATGTATTGTTTGCGTTAAATAATAAAACTGAAGGAGCCATCAATATTTATGCAACAGATTCTATCTATCAGATACATTCGCCGTTTGAAGGTGATTATATGCGTATGGCTGATCAATTTCAAGGGAAGTTGGTAAAGGATAGTTTGCAACCTTTGGTATTACGTTCCTTATATAATACTGCCGGAATGCAGTTTGTTTTGCCAGATTCTGTTACGCAAGGTTCATATGGTATTGTTGAAATACCTGAAGCCGAGAAATCTAAAGTAGATCAGGACGCCATAGTCTTTGATGTTACAGCTAACGGAGAAACAAAACAAATTAAATTGCTTGGTAGCAAAGGACCTTCGGATTTTAGTGAAAAAGTTAATGTTGGCGGACTTGGTTTTTCAATTAGATATGGTTCTAAGGTTCATGAATTACCATTTGGAATTAAGCTTAATGATTTTATTGCCGATAAATATCCCGGTACTGATAAAGGGTATGCCTCATTTATGAGTAAGGTAACTATTGAAGATGATAGACCTTTTGACTATGATATTTTTATGAACCATGTTTTAGACCATCAAGGTTATCGCTTTTTTCAATCTGGTTTTGATCCTGATGAAAAAGGAACTACGTTATCTGTAAACCACGATTTTTGGGGTACTTGGATTACCTATATAGGTTACTTTTTATTATACATTGGGTTAATGGGAATTATGTTTTTCGGAAAAACTCGTTTTAAAGATTTAGCAGATTCTTTGGATAAACTAAAAGTTAAAAAGAAAAAGATGTTTGGGGTTATAGCCGTTTTAATGGCATTCTCATTTTCTTCTTTTGCTCAAGAACAACATTCGCCAGAAGAAGGTCATCAAGAAACACCTTCTAAAGTACAGATAGATTCTTTGCTAAAGGTTAGTATGGTCAGTAAAGAGCATGCAGATAAGTTTGGTAAGTTAGTGATACAGGATGAAGGTGGGCGTATGAAGCCAATTAATACATTTTCATCAGAACTGCTTCGTAAGTTAAGCTTAAAAGATTCTTATTTAGGATATACATCTGATCAGATATTATTATCAATGATGATGAACCCTGCGGTTTGGTACAATACGGAGTTCATTGCTTTGGATAAAAAATCACAGAACGATAGTATTAGAAATGTAATAGGTATTCCGTCTGGTCAAGAATATGTGAAAGCTACAGATTTCTTTGATTCTAAAGGGCAGTACAAATTAGAGCCTTTTTTACGTGAGGCAACAGCTACTACAAATCCGAATAAATTTCAGCAAGATTTTAAAGATGCCAATATTAGATTGAGTCTTTTGAATCAAGCTTTAGGGCAAGATATTGTTAAGATATTTCCATTGTTGGACGATGAAAATAATAAATGGATATCTGCTGTAGAATATAGGGGAGGGCAGTATGAAATTAGAGATTCACTTTATTCTAATTTTGTAAAGAATGCGATGCCTTATTACTTAATGACTTTGGGTAAAGCTCAACAAAGTGGGGATTATGCTTCTGCAGATAAATTGTTAGCGGCATTTCACCAAAATCAGCTCAATCACGGTAGTGAAGTTTTACCCTCACAACAGAAAGTAGATCTTGAGGTGATCTATAATAAATTGAACATTTTCAATAGGTTGTATCGTTTTTATGCGCTTGTTGGTTTGTTGATGTTCTTCACGTTAATATTCCAAATATTTAAAGATCGTTCTATTTGGCGCGTGGCAATTTATTTCTTTAAAGGAACCATTATGCTACTATTTTTGTGGCATACAGCCGGTTTGGTCATGCGTTGGTATATTTCTGGGCATGCACCTTGGAGTAATGCCTATGAAAGTATTTTATATGTAGCTTGGGCAACCATGGGTATTGGTTGGGCATTGGGGCGTAAGAGTGATATGACATTTGCGGCATCTGCTTTTGTAACTTCTATGCTTTTATGGATAGCGCACCAAAGCTGGATAGATCCTTCAATTGCCAATCTACAACCTGTTTTAGATAGTTATTGGTTAATGATCCACGTTGCCGTTATCGTAGGTAGTTACGGTCCTTTAACCGTAGGTATGATTTTGGGTCTGGTTTCATTGATTTTAATGATTTTGACGACTGAGAAAAATAAAGAACGAATGGCAATCAATATAAAAGAATT
>NZ_JBDVOT010000044.1:0-13933 GCF_039968975.1 Maribacter sp.
AAATAAGTGCCCGCCTAAACCTAGTTTACCATTGTCATCTAAAATTACATAACTATCAACAATTATTAAATCAATTTTATCTAAACTGATTTTTTTTAATAAGCTCATTATACAAGGTAGTTCTCTTTTGTAAAATGAGCCTGGTTCATATTCGGCTACTCCTTCAATTATTTCACTATAAATCTCAATAGGTTTATCATCTTCCCATTTATTGAAAGAAACACCAACTGTTTTGGCTTTATTATCATAGTAATAAGTGTCAAATGCAATAATCATAATCGTTTTGTATTTTATATTCCTATTGGAATAATTGTATCAGCTTTACTAAGTGTATAATCTATTTTTGGATATATAAAATCAGTATTCTTATTTTCTTCTCCCCTTAATTTATAATATGCTTTTGATTGTTCTTCGTTAGCCAATTCTAATAATTTACCATTAATTAAATAAGGTAAATTATTTTTAAAATTAATAAAGGTTTTAGATTCTCGAAAAGTAATTCCAAGCCACTTATTTTCAGATTGTAATGATTTTTTTGAAGGAACTTGTTCTAATATAATCTTATGAAAAAAATTTGAATTAGCAGATGTTGAAAACAGAATAAAAGAGTTATGGGTTAGTAGAATTTCAAATTCCTCATTGGTCGTTTTATTTTTTATTTTCAGTTTTCTTATATTATGTTCTGTTAATTCACTTGGTTTTTCGTAGCAGGAAAAAAGTCCTATATAAGAGTTGTCAGCTAAATCTAAAGACTGGTCTGAATGATACTTCATTTTAGTATAACTTGAATCATAAACTTCAATCAACGCATTATTGAAATTTATAAAAGGTAAATTTTCTATATTATCATTTACAGTAGCTATAATTCTATTATGTGTCGAAGAAAAATTATGAGCTGGAATATTGTATTGAGTTGTTGTTCTAACTATAGGAATACCTTTATTACTTACTTTTATTAAATGGTTTCCTAATCTTCCTTTTCCTATATTCTCAAAATTAATATTGTTAGATAATTTATTGAAAAGGTTATGTTCAAAGGGTAAGGTTATTTTTAAAAATTCATTTTGACTCATTAGTAAATTGGTCTTTTATAATCACCAGAATTCATACTAAAATGAACTTTTCCGTAATTTACATTTTTTTCAGTTTTATTTTCTTTATAATAAGAATCTCTTAAATCCTCCATATTCTTATTATTCATAAGTTCTAAAGGGATTCGATTTCCATTTTCTTTTATGTAAGTTTTATTATCTTCATAAACAGCTTCTAAGTTTGAACAACGAATTACATAACCCATTCTAATTGGGATTTTATCTATGTTTAAAACCGAAGGTCTTATTTCGTGAGTATAAAGTCTATTTGTAGAAAGAGGAATCGAAAAAACTGAATTAGGATATAATGTTACACTAAACTCTTTTACTAAAGATTCATCATTAACTGTTTTCTTTAATTTAAAAAGAAGCCTTGTAAATCCACTTGATTTTTTATAAACTAAGTCAAATTTATCTGTTTTTGAAGGTGATAAATTCTCAAAATTGGTTTTATCATAGAAGGTACAAAAAGTAATCAGTCCTTCTTTTGACATATCCTTTGTTTTATCAGAATGTGCACTGATTTTTGCTTTTACTTCTTTTAAATTTAAATCGTTTTTTTTGTTCAAATAAATTTGAGCAAGAATATGATTTAATTCTGTCTTTTTCTCAAAATCAAACTTTATAGCTTGGTTTAATGCATTTAGTATTTGGATGTCAGTCTTTCTTAAATTATCTGTAGGTCCAGTTAAGTTACTTGAACACCTTAACAAATTAAAATGTAGAGCATCCTTTTCATCTTTAATAACTTTACTTAAATAAATTCCTTTTCTTAAAGCCATTGATTGCTTATTAGACTCTGTTAGATTCTGGAATTTATGTTCAGATTCTATTTTTGTAAAGTAATCATCATCGTCAAAAAAACGTCTATAAAAAACTCCTGCATTATGAATATTTATAGGAACTTTTCCAAGTTGAATTATAGAAAAATTATCTGTGTTCAAATGCTCATAATTTGATGATAACTCTTTAACAATAAAAACTGTTTTCGATTCGTTTTTTACATGTTCAAGATTTCCACTTATGTAAATTCTAATTTCGTTTAGAGTATTTGGAATTTCTGAAAAATCTCTCTTAACAGTACCAGAAAAATTATTTACTAAATACTGTAAATCTTCAGAGTTATCTTTTTCAGTAGATAAGTCTATTAGATAATTTTTGTTTTCTGAGATACTATTTTCAAAATCAAAATTGTTCATTGCGTTCAGAATTTTCGTGTGTTTTAAATTGTTGTCAACGGAGAGGCTATGATTAGTACGGGAATAAAAAAGCGTTTTTGTTTCCGTTTAAGCGATTAGCCGAATCTTTTTGTTTGTTTTTATTTTTTCTTTTTAAAAGCCAAATCCAGAAGATTTGGCAGACATTCTAAATATACCCAAACTTTGGCTTAAGCACTAAAAACCGTATTAATTATAGCCATTGTTGTGCAACGTTTTATTTATTCTTTAATTCTCTACATTTTTCGCAATAAACAACATCAACATCTTTTGGATAGCTAAATCTTTCCAAGTCTCTGGTCGCATTAATATTTGCCATTGGAAAAAGTTTTTTTTCTTTTTCATATGATGCCTTTGGGGTTATATCATTAACATCAACGATTTTCACAGTATCCTTTTTTAATTCAAAGTCGTGAATTGGACAATGATTAAATATTACGTAAACGTTTTCATATTCTATTTCTTCAATATTATATTCTTGCGAAAATTTATTTAGTAATTCTTCTTGCCAAAAAAACAGCTTTTCTCTCAAAGGAAACGCTTCATAAAGAGTCAAAATGAAATGAGTGTATTTATCATTTCCGACAAATTTTTTAAACTCTGTTCTAATTTGTTCATTTGTCAATTTTTGAGTTTTCTTTTTGGTTAAAGAATTGTTCATTCTTTCTATTCGCTTTTCAGCTTCCTCAATTGAAATTCCATTCTCCCAATCCGAAATCAACTTATGGTCGTTTTCGTGAGGGATAATCTCTGGTCTTATTCCGCCTTTTCTTGTGTTCACATTTACGTGAAGTCCCAAAGTGTTTTCTTGATAATCAGGAATGTCATTACTAATCATTCCGAAATAAGTTTTTTCTTCAGTATTATTCTTAAAGTCAGCCTCATATTCGTCAAAACTCTTTTCGCTTAAAGAAACCCAAACGCCGTAATCTAAATTTTCACAGGCATCATTAATTTGAATTGTCAATACAGTTCTTATAAATCTGTCAGTTTGGTCTTCGTGATTTATTACACAAAAATCACTTGAAATTTCAGCAATTTCTTTTTTGTCTTTTTCGTTTAGAGTTTCATAGTAGAAAGGTGTAATAAATCCAAGGGCTGGCAATTCATTGTGTATTTCTCCACAAGTCGAACATCTAAATTCGGTAGACTTTTGTTTTTTCTTAAAAAGGTCAAAAATCCCCATATTTCAATTCAGTTCGATTGTTTTACAAATGCTGCACAACGGTTCGGCTATGGTTTGTGCGGCGCAGAAATCCGGCGGATTTCCAGCTACGCGCTAAGCAAAAGCTTTTGGTTTTGTTTTTTTTGTTTAAAGTAAAATCTCAAAGATTTTGCGACTTCATAAATTTACACAGACCTCGGCATAAAAAACCGAAGTTTAAATTAATTATGGGCATTGTTAGCCAAAGTTTTATTTTTCAAGGTATTCGTTTATGTCGTCCATGGGAATCCATTCCTTCATTTCTGGCAATACTCTTTTATGCATAAAATCAAAAAAATCCGAATGTTCAGATTCAATAATATTCCAGCCTTTTATGTTTTGTCCGAAAGATGGATGAAAAACAATTACATGCTCCATTACTTTTTCGTTCACAATTTCAAATCCCACAAATGTGTCCATATCCTGTCTTCGTCCAAAAGTCAGAACTTCACGATTTAGTTCACACTCAATTTTAAATCGGTCGTTGATAGCAGAATTTGAATTAATGTCCGTGTCAAAATTCCAAGGAATGAATTTAGTCAAATTGAGTTTTACAAACCAATTATATGAATTAGGTATTTTATAGTTCATTTGAATCTTTGACTAGTGGCTAACGGTTAGTATAAGAATAGTAAAGGGTTAAAATGCACTTACTTTCAGATTTAGCACTTAGCCAAATTTACAATTTTACTATTATTTTTTTTTTAACCGTCAAATTGTAAATTTGGCGGACTTTGTTATATGCATCAATTTTGGGTTTGGCACTTTACCCTTATTATTTTTATACATTTTTATGTATTGTTTTTTATTTTTCCTCTGAAATATTCTTCTTTATGATACTTTTTTCTGTAAATGAATTCATTTTCATTAATCCAATAAAACTCTTCAAATTCACAAATATCATAATCCCAACCAAATTTGGTTAAATAGATAAATTTTTCATTATCTCTTTTTTGAAAAAAATAAGAAATGCATTCTTGACCTCCAAAACTTCCATTCAAACGGTAAGTGTTTTTTGGCGAAGGAATAATATATTCAGGATTTCCAATAGTTAAATCAGTTTCGCCTGTTTTAATAGAAAAACACATATCACTAGAATGTCCTCCTTCTAAAAGCAGAATATCATATTCAGGATAATAACCAGAATGACCTTCTGAAAATCCATAATCATTTCCTATTTGCGATATTCTAAGTTTTTGTCCGTTATCTGTAAATATACTTTTGATAGCGTCTTCTCTTTCGTATTCGTCTTCACTAAATTCAGTAACCCATTCTATTCGGTTTTTTAAAATTGATTTAATTGAATCAAGATTCTCAATTTTTATAGGACGATAAATAGTTTTATCTACATTTTTTAATAGTTTAAAATATTCTATTTTATTAATTTCTAAACTGTGAATTATTTCTTTGTTGTCTTGTTTTTTTAAATAAGCATCAAAAACATAACCTTCTTTTTCAAATTGCTCAATTTCTTTATTAACTAAATACCCGTAATTATTATATTTTATTTTAATAAATTGTCCTTTAATTTCTTTTCCATTATCATTTATGGTTAAATATTTATCTGTATCAGATATTTTTTCAATTAAAGTTCCAAATGGGATTTTTGCTATTTTTTTTGATGATAAACTACTTTCTGAACGAACATTTAAGCCACTTTCTGCATTTATGAAGTAATATTCTTGTCCATAAATATTAAAAGAAAAAATAGTCATTATTAACAATATAAATATCTTCATAAGGAAGTTCGGCTTTAAATAATACATAACGGTTCGGCTAAGCGTAGTGCGGAAGTAAGGAAACTTTTCGTTTCCGTCTGCGCACGAAGCTAAATCTTATTGCCCGCCCGAACGTGCCTTTTCGGTACGGGCGGGTTTTGCTTTTTCTTTTTTGCTCCAAAGCTAAATCCATAAGATTTAGCGACAATATAAATATACACAGACCTTTCGGTTTTGCCCTAAAGTCCGCATTACGTTTAGGCTGTGTTAGGCAACGTTATTAATCCAGCCCAATTACGTCCTGTCGTACTTTCCTCCTCCATTTGCCGTCATATTTCAAGTCCATAAACATAATGGTGCGCCTATTAAATTTTTCTACACATTCATATACTACAGCATCACAGCCAAAATCATAATATTTTACTTTGTATCTTTTTTCAAATCTCTTGTCCGATTTAGAATTTGCAATTGGCGCAATACCGCCCATTAAATAAAGTTTAAATCCAGTTTTTCTCAGATCCTTGGCGACCTTATCTAAGTCGCAATTGGCTGACACAACAATTGATTTGGGTTTAGTCCTTTTTGTCCATTCCGATTTGTATTCGTATTCTAGTTTTTCATAATACCCAGCTGTAATTTCCAAGATATATTTTTCCTTGTCCATTATCGGAATTAATTCAAAAACCCCTAGACTATCTGCAATTGTTCCATTCGTTGTTCCTTTTTCAAGTACATAAACTGGTCCATTTGGTTCATACTTAGTTATCGAGGAAATAACTCGTCCACGTATTGTGTCCTGAATTTGCGATAGAGCAATTTCAGAGGTTAGAAAAATGAAAATTAGCAGAAGTTTTAATTTCATCTTATAATGTTGCCTAACAATTGTATATGTGCACAATTGCACATATTTCTTATATACCTGTAATTTAAAAAATAAAAAAGAGAAAAGATTTTACTTCATCAAATTGATTTCAGCAATACTCTTAATCCTATTACGCTCTAAGAAAGCATCAATAGTTTCAAAGTGTTCAATAACGCGCTGCTCTTTGAATTCAAATACTTTTTGAGATAAGCCTTGTAGAAAATCTCTATCGTGAGATACTAGAATAAGTGTTCCATCATAAGTCGATAAAGCTTCTTTTAAAACATCTTTAGATTTAAGGTCTAAATGATTGGTAGGTTCATCTAATATTAAAAGGTTTACGGGTTCTAATAATAATTTCACCATTGCCAAACGTGTTTTTTCTCCACCGGAAAGCATGCTAACTTTTTTATCGATATCATCGCCACTAAACATGAAACGACCCAAAATATTTTTAATTTGGTTACGTATGTCCCCAAAAGCAACCTCATCTACGGTCTGGAAGATGGTTAAGTCTGGGTCTAGCAATGACGCCTGATTTTGGGCAAAGTAACCTACTTTAACATTATGACCTAACTGACAAGTGCCTTCTACGGGAATTTCGCCTAAAATGGCTTTAATCATGGTAGATTTACCTTCCCCGTTACGCCCTACAAATGAGACTTTCTCACCTCTAGCAATAGACATATTTGCATCTTTAAAAACAATATGGTCATCATAAGATTTAGAAACATCTTTTACCGTTACAGGATAATCACCAGATCTTGGAGCGGGAGGGAAGCGTAATTTTAAAGAAGAAGTATCTATTTCATCAATTTCAATGATCTCTAACTTTTCTAACATGCGTTCTCGTGATGTTACTTGATTGGTTTTAGAGTAAGTGCCCTTAAAACGTTCTATAAATGTCATATTATCGGCAATGAATTTTTGCTGCTCTTGATAGGCTTTTATTTGATGTGATCTACGGTCTTCGCGTAATTGTAAGTAATGGCTGTAGTTTGCCTTATAATCATAAATACGCCCCATAGTTACTTCAATGGTGCGGTTGGTAATATTGTCTATAAACGCCCGGTCATGAGAAATGACCATTACGGCATTGGCTTTGTTCAACAAGAAATCTTCTAACCAAATAACAGATTCTATGTCTATGTGATTGGTAGGCTCATCTAGAAGAATTAAATCTGGCTTTTGTAATAGAATTTTAGCCAATTCAATCCGCATTCGCCAACCACCACTAAATTCATTGGTTTGCCTAGTAAAATCTTCTTGTTTAAATCCTAGTCCTTTTAGTGCCTTTTCAACTTCTGCATCATAATTAACTTCATCTAGGGCATAGTATTTTTCACCAAGGTCAGATACTTTTTCTATAATGCCCATATAAGCATCACTCTCGTAATCTGTTCTAGTCTCTAGTTCTTTATTGAGCTTGTCCATTTCATCGCGCATGCTAAAAACATGCTTAAATGCCTTGGCAGCTTCTTCAAAAACAGTGCAATTATCCTCTGTCAGTAGATGTTGTGGTAAATATGCTATTACGGCGTCTTTTGGTACTCTTACATTACCACGTGTACCTTTTTGCTCACCGGCAATAATTTTCATCATGGTAGATTTACCCGCTCCGTTTTTACCCATTAGGGCAATTTTATCGGTGGGGTTTATGACGAAAGATACGTCACTGAATAGGGTGGTGCCACTGAATTCTACGGCTAGGTTATCTACTGAAATCATGCTATGAATTTAAAAATGCAAAACTAATAATAAGTTGTGGTGCTTGTTAAAAACTGCATTAAAAACTTATAGCGCTATTCTTAAAGTTTCTGATTTAGGTACTGGTCTTGTTACTCAACCAATTGTAGATTAAAAGTACTACCGCTAATAAAAGAAGAAGGTGAACCAAGGCTCCCATAACTTTAAATACAATAAAACCCAATACCCAGCTTACTACCAATGCGGCAACTAAAATGTATATTATATTTTTCATGTTTATTTGTTTAAGGTCCAGTTCATAATTTCATCATGAATCTCTTGTTCAGATTTTTCTCTTCTTTTTGCAATTTTGCTTATTAATGCTTCAACACTGTCTTGCTCTCCATTATCATCAATATCCTGTGTTTCAGGAAAATTTGACAAGTATTCATCTCTTACTGCTAACCACTGCTTTTCTAGATGTAAATCATATTTTGCCGTGGCTATTCCGCCATTGTTTACTGGTTTTCCTATGGCTTCATCTACATTTCTGTTTTTAGAAATTCCTTTGTTTTGGATTGTATCATTTTCTAAGCCGCCAGTACTTTTTGTTTTGTGAATGCTTTTATCTTCTGTAATCATTTGTATAATTTTAATTAATACTTATGACAGCAAGGTACCTACACGTGTACACATAGATTTGCTCAAATATTATATTAATTGACCTAATAAAAATGAAGATGCCATTGCTTTAAGCAATAATCAGGGGCAGAATTTATTGGGGACTTGCCTTTTTCTTGACTTTAAGCATTTTTGCTGCAGACGTGTAGCCACCTTCGGTTCCGTCTACAAAATGGGAGTGACTGGTTTTCATATCCAGTACATAGCAAGACATTACAGAAGCGTGTGTAACATGAATACCATATATAATTTTATGCTCGCTCTCTAGTTGGTCTAGGTAGTCTATAAATAAATCTATTTTGTCTTGCTCTGCGGTAAAAATAGTATTGATCATACCGTCTAGCATAAATGAGTGTGATAGTTGACCAATTTGTTTCAGGTATTGTTTTCCGCTTTTTGATAGGCTAAAGTATGCACGACCGATATTGGTCTTGATCCAATTTTTAAAGAAGTAGAACCAACTTTTATCTACAAGGCTCAATTTCATTTCTTCCCAAATTTTATATAAGCTGGTGTCTAGTTTTAGACCTTCACTCTTTATGGGTTGCCTATCTATAAATGATCCTAAGATATCATCCATTTTGGTCAGTACCTCTCTGTAAACATCTTGTTGCGCTTTTTCTTCGACGGCATCTAATAATAAGCAGACAACCTTGGCTTTGTTTTGTTCGGGATTGACTTCTTCCCATCTACACTCCATTCCCTCTAAATTCAATAAGTTTTCATTAAATTCTGAATTTGATAATTCTTTAAAATTAGATTTAATGATTTCTTCAGCTTTATGTAAACCATTGCCTAGAATTATGGGAATGGTTAGCCGTTGGGTAAGTTGGTGTTTGGCAATCTTAAGGTGACACTGTTTTGATAGCAGATCTTTTACAGGAACATAACCTACCCGTAATATCAAGTTGGTCTTTATCTTAATATGAACGCTGTAATTGTCTAGTACGGTTATTACTTTGTCAAGTAGGCTAGAGGGTATGAGAAAAGTGGCGCCGTCACCACCAAAAAAATAAGGAATTTCTATATTCTGTTTAAATTTACGAACGGTATTCAGTACGGAGATAATACTACCCGTTGCCGTTAAATTTACTTGATGATGATTACCATCTACTACCGCCTGTGTAGAATTTTGTATATCCACAACGACCACATACCAAGTTTGTGGCACATCTAAAAAGTCAGAATCACTTGCTAATAAATCTGCAAGCGGTTTTTTAGACTTCTTAAGCTCAGTATAGAATTTGGTGTTTTTCATTCACTAATAGTTACTCATATTTTACAGTGAAATTACAAGAATATTTTGTTATTCACCGGCAATTATTAAATGCTTGTGAGATAGATTGGTTTTCTTTTTTTGGCTAGAAACAATTTCTATACATCGCTTATATATTCAGTAAGGTAAGTTAATGCACATATTCTAAAACATTTAACTAAAACCAGCTAGTAAAATAGTCTCATAAACATAGATGATTCCTTATTTTAGCAGGCTCAAACCACACCCAGATTTATCAATATGCCTGTAATTCATTTGAGCTCAAGACGATTAAGTCTCTGTGCTTTTCTTTTTCTATTATTTTTTTCGTGTACTAAAGATGATACCATACGCCCAGGTATCGAAAAGAGTTTACTAGTCATAGATAGCTTAACCCATAGGCAACCGGAGCAATCTCTTTTAAAGCTTGATAGTTTATTGCAGAATACTAAGCAATTGACTACCCTAGAAGAAGCAACGTTGTTATTTAATAAGGGGGAAGCTTTATATCTAAACGATAAATATCAAGAAGCTTTTAATACCCACAGCAAATGTCTTGAGTTATTTGTAAGGTTGAACGATACATATAACGAGAGCAGAAGCTTAATTACCTTAAGTGGTGCTTCTTTACACATGGGAGATGTAGAGACTTCACAAATTTATGCGTTAAAAGCTTTGAGTTTGGGACAATTATTAGGTGATAAGCGCATTGAGGGCAAAGCATATAATCAGCTGTTTAAACTTCATTTTCAGCTTAAAGATTATGATAAAGCCTTAACATACGTACGGGCAACGGACAGCCTTTTTGCTATTGGTAATGATACTACCTCTATTATTGCCATTAAGGGGAACATGGCAAGCGTTTACCTAAAGCTAAAGGAATATAATAAAGCGTTAACCAGTTTTTCTGAGGCTATGACCCTAACGCAGTCTCAAAAGGATCCCAAAACCATGGTCAGTATTTTAAATAATATAGGGTATACCTATATAGAGGCTGGCGAGTATAATAGCGCAGAAAAGTTTTTAAGAGGTTCTGCTACCTTGAACAAGAATATAAAAGCTATCAATGCCGCACCTTACAAAGGCTTAGGTAATTTGTATCTGTTACAATCAGAAAATGACTCGGCAAAGGTAAATTATGAAAAAGCATTACAGATTTATACTGCTAATCATAATCAAAAAGAAGAAATTGAGGTCATGGATAAATTGATTGCGATTTCTATTATGAACGGTAATTATACTACCGCACTAGACCACCAAATAGTTAGAGATAGCTTACAATTAAATGTGAGTACTTTAGAAAAAGACAGGTTGTTAAACTTTGCGAACGTAAATTATGAAGTAAAGCAGAAAGAGACAGAAATTAACCATCAGAAAGAAATTAATAGTAGAAATCAATTGCTATTGGCAAGTGCGGTTATGCTCTTTGTTCTAATACTCATTGCTACGGGCTTCTATATCTACAACACCAAATTGAAAGCGGCGAATAAAGCATCTAATCTAGAGCAGAGCCTTTTGCGGGTACAAATGAATCCGCATTTTATATTTAACACGCTGGCGGCTATTCAGAATATAACTTTAGAAGGTAATCCTATAAAATCATCGAACTACATTGCGCGTTTTTCTAAACTTATTAGGCAAAATTTCGACTATGTAAGAAAGGAGTCCATTACCCTTGATAAAGAGGTTTCTATGATTAAAAACTACATAGAAACCCAACAATTACGCTTTAACAATATTTTTACCTATGCTGTTGAAGTTGAAGATGAAATAGATATCAACACTATACAAGTGCCACCAATGTTATTGCAACCTTTTGTGGAGAATGCTATAGAATACGGTTTAAAAGAAAAAAAAGAGGGTGGCGAACTTCTTCTTAGAATAGAAAAGGATGTTGAAGGGCTGTTATTCGTTATCCTAGATAATGGTTTGGGTAGATCTGCAAAAGCAAAGAAAGAAAAGCTGACCGAAGAATTACATGCTACAACTATATTTTTAGAGCGTCTAAAAATGAGAAAGAAGGGAGAGGAAAAATCTTTTGTAATTAAGGATCTCTTTGACGAACACAATAATCCTACTGGTACCAAAGTATATTTTAAATTGAAACTCTAATGATAAAGGCAGTTATAATAGAAGATGAGTTTAATGCGCTTAATACTTTAGACAAGCTCATTACATACACTCAAAAAGATATTGACGTCATAGCTAAAATAGATAATGTTGAAGAGGCTACAACGTTTCTAAAAGCGAACAACTCTGATCTTGTTTTTTTAGATATTGAGCTTATAGGTGGTAACGCCTTTCAGATATTAGAGTCTTTAAACAGTATAGCTTTTAAAATTATTTTTACTACCGCCTATGATGAGTTTGCAATTAAAGCGATAAAATTTGATACTATAGATTACTTATTAAAGCCTATAGATTCTGAAGAGCTATCTGCTTGCATTGATCGGTTTAGAGTAGGGTTCAAAAAAGAACTGGTATATAAAAATGCTATAGAGAAGGTGTCTGAATTTGATGAAAAAGAAATACAAAAAACTTTATTGATCAAAACTGCCGATGCACAGTATTTTTTACAAATAGCAGATATTGTTCGCTGCCAGTCAGATGGTGCCTATACCATTTTTCATACTACTGATAAGAAAATAATGAGCGCTCGTAATCTAAAATATTATGAAAACATATTAAGTGAACACACTTTTGTTCGTGTTCATCAATCTCATTTGGTGAATGTAAAATACATAAAGGCAGTGAATGCCAATAATACTGTTCGTCTTTCTAATGATGAAACCATACCGGTAGCTACACGTAAAAAATCGTATTTAAAACAGATATTAGATACTTTGTAACGGCAGATATAAAACAGAGGTACGCACTTATAAAACGAATTTAAAATCTACGAATTCAAGCTATAGTTTTGAGGTAAATAATAACTCAAAAAAATAATATGGCAAATAGAGCATATCTCTATAGTGGAGATAAAGAATTAAAGAAACTTAGAGATCTTTCAGAGTCTGGACATCCAATTCCTCTTATTTATAAAATAGTTCTTGGTTGTGATACCAAAATGACTGAATCAAGAACATGGGAATATGATGAGGCTCCAATTGCAATTCAAGGAGATTTTAAAAAAGGAATTGAGAAACTATACCAATTCTTAGATTACCTAAAAACACAACCTATAGATGTACAATCAGTAGATTCTTGTAAAAATGAAACTATAGAGTTTTTTAGTAATAACCCAGATAGGCAACTAGATTTATTTTTTCTAGAAGCAGGAGAAATTTTTTCTCTTACGGGTGACATTGAACCAATTGGAGATCAAAACAAATGGCTTTTCAATGAAATTAATAAAATATCAGAAGATATTTCTGAGATTTTAAAAAACAAACCTGAAAATGTTTTTGAAGCTTTTGATTCTTATTGGTTAAAAACAATAAAAGAAGATATAGAGGTCATTACGCCATATTGGACACACGTAGTTTACAATTCATTCAACAAATCATAATACTTTATAACTATAACTAAAAAACATGCTAATGTTTTTTAGCTAAATATTAAAACTATATATCATGGGATTAAAAGAAAATCGTTTTACAAAAACCTTTCAAGAAGAACAATTTCCAGAGTTAAAAGCTCAGGTTATTGAAGCCGCAACGTTTGATGTTCCTTTAAACATTGAATGGGAAACTTTATTTGAAGATCGCTTTATGCATCTTTACAATGACTCTTATCCAAAAATTTATTTTTTACCGCTTATAGCTGCTTTAAAATCTATTACTGCAGATGATATGGGTAAAGAGGCTTTAGCAGAAAGTTTAAAAGAAATACGTATTACAAACACCAAAGACCACCACAACCCTAGGAACGGATTTACTTTTTCTGACGGAATATTAACTATTGATCATAGCCCTATTTTAAATGCAGATAACGTTGAAGAGCGTACTACTGTATTGTCAGAATTATTAGAAAATAATTTGTAGGCACCATTTACAACTAAAGTGAAATTGGTTAAAAATATAGCTATGTTCAAATTCATTACAGGTGTTATTGTTATTGCTGTTTTATTGTTTGTGGTAAGTTTTAAATTGTCTGATGTAAAAGCAAAAAAGGAATTTGAAGCACATCTGAGTCAATATCATAACAACAAGTATGAAATTCTAACTTTTGAAAGAAACTTTAATGTTACCAACATGAACCCCAATTTATATTGGGTAGA
>NZ_JBDVOT010000045.1:0-17625 GCF_039968975.1 Maribacter sp.
TCTCTTGCGCAGGTACTGGCGCAGTAACCTTAATCGGTGCCTCTACCTTATCTTGCACAACTACTCTTTCTGGAGTAGCAACTTTTTCAACAGGTTTACTATCCTCGGTTTTAACGTAGTTTAATATATCATCTTTAGTAACCCTACCGTCTTTTCCTGTTCCAGGAATTCTTTCTAGTACTTCAAAAGAAATACCTTCTTCTTTTGCTATGTTCTTAACCAACGGAGAATAAAAACGATCAGAAGTTCCATTTAATTGAACAGTAGATGTCTCTGCCCTTGCATGCATTACCGCTGATTCTGCTACAGCCACCATTTCCTGAAGAACCGGCTCCGGCTCCTCTACTTCATGAACAGTATCCGCAACATCACTAATATCAACATCACTACCGACTTGAATTATAGCTACAGTTTGCCCTACCTCAACAACATCATCAACATTAAAGCATTTTTCAATTAAAACACCGTCAACTTCACTTGGCACTTCACTATCAACCTTATCCGTAGCAATTTCAAAAATGGCCTCATCCATCTCAATCGTATCGCCTACCTCTTTCAACCATGACGTCAATGTTGCTTCTGCAACACTCTCTCCCATACGTGGTAGTTTCAATTCAAATTTTGACATATCGATAATTTAAAGCTTGTTTTGTTTATGTTTTTTGCAAAAATAATAAAATAAATACCTTTTTATTGATATTTAAACGAAAAATAGACGTTAATCTTGTCGTAACGACCCTTCAAATGGCACTCTATTTAAGATACTTCTTCCAAGAGTGACCTCATCTGCATATTCCAGCTCATCACCAACGGCTATTCCTCTTGCTATCGTAGATGTTTTTACATCTAAGCCCTCTAGCTGTCTAAAAATATAAAAATTGGTAGTATCGCCCTCCATAGTAGAACTCAACGCAAAAATTAACTCCTTTATTACGCCCTTTCTTACTTTATCAATTAAGGTTCCTATTTTCAAATTTTGAGGTCCTATACCTTCCATTGGCGAAATCTTACCACCTAGCACATGATATTTTCCCCTGAACTGCCCAGTGTTTTCTATAGCCATTACATCTCTAATATCCTCAACTACACATACCAATGCACTATCTCTCTTAGGGTTTGCACATATTTCACACATTGTAGTATCTGAAATATTGTGGCAATTCTCACAAAATTGAATTTTACCCCTTAAATCTATCAAAGACGTAGAAAGGTTTTCCGTGCGTTGCTCTGGCTGTTTCAACAAGTGCAAAACCAAACGTAATGCAGTTCGTTTACCAATACCAGGTAACTGTGAAACTTCATACACTGCGTTTTCCAATAATTTTGATGAAAAATCCATAGGCTAATATGGCCATAAATTTACGATTAAACTTGAAAATCGATCATTAAGGATTTCATAAAATTATTTAACATTTAAAAACAACTATTAAATTCAATATCCGAAAGCTATTTTACAAAACCAGCTTCCATAACCGTAAGTAACATTGCAAGTTTAATTGCTTCTGCACCATTTTTATTGAGCCACCATTCATGAAGTGAGTGTGCACCTCCGCCAATACCTCCCCTACCAATTGTTATTGCCGGTATACCCATAGAAATAGGAATATTACTATTTGTGGACCCTCTAGTTAAACTTGGCTCATATCCAAATATACTGGTTGCACTTATTGCACGTTTTACCAAAGGAGTTTCCAATGAAAGTTGACCTGATGGTCTATCGCCAATTTTTATGAGTTCCATTGAAATTTTATCTTCAATACCCGTATTATTATATTTTTTTAAAGCAGTTTCCATTGATTTTTTAAAAATAGCTTCTACGTCTTTTAATCGATTACTATCAATTGATCTCATATCAACCTCCATCCAAGATTCAAAAGGAATAGAATTAACTGATGTCCCTCCTCCAATTCTACCTATATTAAAACTGGTTCTTGCACCTTCATCGGTAAATCTCTTCGCATTTTCAGTAAATTCCATTATAGCGAAGCCAAGGGCATGATGTGGATTTGCTAAACCAAATGCACCCCATGAATGACCTCCTTTACCTGTAAACAGAGCTTTATATCTTACTGAACCTAACGCAGCATTATTAACTCTACCAACTGTACCACCATCGATAGATATCCAAGAATCAATTTTTTCAGCTCCTTCTCTGAATAAATGTTTTACTCCTCGTAAATCACCCAATCCTTCTTCACCTACCGAACCGACAAACCAAATATTAGACTTAGTTTTGACTTCTGCTTTGTCCATTGACTTAATAACAGTTAACAACATTGCTAAACCTCGGGTATCATCACCCACACCAGGTGCAACCAACGTATCGCCCTTCCTTATAACTTTCACATCTGTACCCTCTGGAAAAACAGTATCTAAATGAGCATCTAATACAATAACCTTACCGCCTTCTATTCCTCTCCTAATTCCTATTACATTCCCTACTTCATCAATTGTGACCTCTTGCAATCCTGCTTCCATAAGCATCTTTTTGAATGCTTCAGCCCTCTTTTTTTCCATAAATGGCGGAGCAGGAATTTCAGTTAACGTAATCAAATCACGTTCTGTTTCACTCTCAAAATCATCAATAAACTCAAAAGAATTTTTTATTTTTTTCTCTTTTAAAAGTTTTTTGACCGTTTTATCAATTTTCTTATTTGAAATCAAACTTTCTTGACCCGTAACCGCCGTAATTGATAGCAAGCCTAATATTAGCAAACTACTAAAGGTTTTGTTTTTTAAAAGACACATCTTATTCATGATAAATTTTATTTGAAATTTGATATTGGAAAAGGTATCAAAATAAAATCGGGAATAAAATCCTAACTAGCTTTATCAGTACTTAATTGAAGTATTCTCAAATTAAGCCTCAAGATTTCAAATTATCACATTAGCTCCTCTAACTTTTTGTAATTTGCCGCAAATTTTACAGCATGAACGCCTCTCATATCTTATTATTGATTACCGGTTACTTTGTTTTACTCTTGGTCATTTCATACTTCACTGGTAAAAATGACTCTAACGAAGATTTTTTTAAAGCCGGTAAGCAATCACCTTGGTACTTGGTGGCTTTTGGCATGGTAGGAGCATCACTTTCCGGAGTGACATTTATTTCTGTACCTGGCTGGGTAGATGCTTCGCAGTTTAGTTACATGCAAGTGGTATTTGGGTACTTTCTTGGCTATATGGTTACTGCCTTTGTACTTCTACCTATTTACTACAAACAAAACGTAACTTCAATTTATGAGTACTTAGATAATAGGTTTGGCTTTGTTAGCTACAAAGTAGGTGCAATCTCTTTTTTCATTTCTCGTGTTCTTGGGGCGGCATTTCGTCTGTTCCTAGTCGCTATTGTTTTGCAACAGTTTGTATTCGATGCATGGAATGTACCATTTGAAATTACCGTAATTCTCTCTATTCTATTAATTTGGATTTACACTTTTAAAGGCGGAATAAAGACTATAGTTTGGACGGACACCCTACAGACCTTATTCATGCTAGTTTCCGTGGGACTCTCTATCTATTTTATATTGGATAAAATGAACTGGACATTCATTGAGTTTTTAAACTCCCCTGAATTAGGACAGTACAGCAAAACATTTTTCACCGATGACCTTTCTTCTAAAAACCATTTGGTAAAATCATTTTTGGGCGGAATGTTCATTACCATTTGTATGACAGGACTTGATCAAGATATGATGCAAAAAAACTTAACGTGTAGAAATTTAGGTGAAGCCCAAAAAAACATGGTTAGCTTTAGTATTGTATTGGTCGTAGTCACTTTTATATTTATGCTGTTAGGCGCACTACTTTTCATTTATGCAGATGCGCACAATATAGCGCTACCCTTAATGGACGGGTCTCCCAAATCTGACCTTCTATTTCCTGAAATTGCGCTAAACAGTGGTCTAGGTATAACCGTAGCCGTTACTTTTATGTTAGGTTTAATTGCCGCAGCCTACAGTAGTGCCGATAGCGCCCTTACTTCGTTGACCACCTCGTTCTGCGTAGATTTTCTTGACACAGAAAAGAAAACTGAACAAGTAGCAAAAAAGACTCGTAGAATTACGCACATTGGCATGAGCGTTTTATTGATTCTAGTGGTAATTTCTTTTAAGTATATATTGGATAAAAATGTAATTGATGGTCTTCTTACCGTTGCTTCTTACACCTATGGTCCATTATTGGGATTATTCTCTTTCGGCATATTTACCAAGCACCAAATTAAAGACAAATATGTTTGGATCGTTGCACTAGTTTGTGTGACAATTATTCTTGTTTTAGCAAAACTACCCAGTTCTTATTTTGGTGGCTACATCTTCGGTTATGAACTTTTACCCTTGAACGGTCTGCTAACCTTTATAGGATTATGGCTCATTCGTAAAAAAAATGTAGCTCCCAAAATCAATGATATCGCTTAATATTGACGAGTTCCTAAAAGCACTAAAGTACATGCCACATCCACCTCTACACCATTGTTTTCTAATAATTTATAAAAATTAGGATTTTCGGTTCCAGGATTAAAAATTACCCTTTTCGGGCTCAAAGAAATGATGTGTTGATAATATTCTTCTTGTCTTTTTGGGTTTATATATAGGGTTATTGTATGAATATCACTAATTTTGTCTAAAGTGTTACTGATATTGACACCAGAAACCTCACCTTCTCTTAAACCATAAGCCAAGGTTTCGACACCCGAATCTACTAGTCGATGTATGGCAATGTTGCTATATCGATTTGGTTTTAAAGAGGCTCCGAACACAAGGGTCTTTTTCATGATAAAAAAATGTTAAAAGAGCACTAAAATGTAACTAATAAGACAATATTTCGTCTATTAGTAAAGTTAGATACTCTTACGAGTTTAAAAATATTGTTGGTAACGCTATATGTTTATAGTTAATGGTTAGTGTTTAGTATAGCCTATCAGCATTTGAAGCCCGGCTTCCAATTTATTTTGGAATGTCCGGGTTTCTTCATTTTAAATATTTTGTAAGAAAAACTACCCTTCACTATTTTCAAAACGAATTTTGAAGTAACATTTAGAACATAAGTACGTCTATTACTTTATATAGGGATGTTTAATAAAGAAGATTGGTTGGTTTTTTCTTATTAAGCAAAACTGTATAGCACCCATAGCCTAGGCTATGGGTGCTTTATTTTTACCACTTAATTATAACACTACCCCAGGTAAAACCACTACCAAATGCGGCTAATACCACTAGGTCACCACTTTTTACCTTACCTTCTTCCCAAGCTTCTGTAAGTGCAATAGGAATAGATGCAGCGGTTGTGTTACCATATTTCATAATATTATTGAAAACCTGGTCATCACTAAGCTGAAATTTCTTTTGAATAAATTGAGATATTCTCAAATTGGCTTGATGCGGCACCAATAAATCAATATCGGTTGCATTTAATTTATTTTTCTCCAATCCTTCTACTATGACTTCGCTAAAGCGAACTACAGCATTTTTAAATACAAACTGACCATTCATATGCGGAAAGTAAGATTCATCATTTGGATCATTGTCCTCCATGATATCCGTTACCCATCTTTTACCCATACCAGGCGCTATTAAAGATAACTCTTCTGCATGCTGACCTTCTGAATGTAAATGCGTAGACAAAATACCTTTTGTAGTATCTTCTTCTCTAGTCAGTACTGCCGCGCCGGCACCATCACCAAAAATTACAGATACTCCCCTACCTCTGGTAGTCATATCCAATCCGTGAGAATGTAATTCTGAACCTATAACAAGTACATTTTTGTACATACCCGTTTTTATATATTGATCAGCAATAGAAATTGCATACACAAAACCAGAACATTGATTACGCACATCTAATGCACCTACGGTTTTAATACCTAAATCTCGTTGTACTAATACACCAGGACCAGGAAAATAATAATCAGGGCTCAATGTGGCAAAAACGATAAAATCAATATCGTCTTTATCTATACCTGCTCTCTCAATAGCAATTTTAGCGGCTTTTACACCCATAGTTGTGGTTGTGTCTCCATCACCCTTAACTACATGCCTTCTTTCTTTAATACCGGTTCTTTCTTGAATCCAAGCATCATTAGTATCCATCACTTTTGACAAATCATCATTTGTCACTACGTTTTCAGGTACATAATGACCTAAGCCGATTATTTTTGAATTATACATAGTAATATTTTAATCCTGATAAACCTCAGGTTGAATTAGTGTTGCAATATAAACAACTATTAAGAAATTTTTATGAAAACATAACGATCATATAGCTTGCTAGAGCAGTAAAATAGTTAGCTTAAATATTTCTTGTAATCGTTTACCTTAATATATGCCTTAAGATCATGCAATAGATTATATAGTCCAAAAAATGTACGGTTCATGTACAAAAAGTGCTTTGAACCTCTATTACCGTTCATTTTACGTATTTGCTTATCCGAAGAAAATTGTTCACCTAAGTCTGCTATTTTTCCCCAAAAGACTTCATCGCCAAAATCAAAATCCTCATTATGAAACGGTGATGTAAATAAACTTAACAATTGGTGAAATATAGATTTAAAAAATAATATATCTTCCGGGGTATCGGTCTGCATCAAGATTTCAAGCTCGTACAGTTTTTCTGTGAATTTTTCATCATCTGATATCACTTCTGGCCTTGCAAGTTCAAAATAAGGAACATAAAAAGAATCTGGTACTTCTTTAATACAACCAAAGTCAATAGCAATAAGTTCTTCATCATCATTCACCAAAAAATTACCTGGATGTGGATCGGCATGAACTTTTCGCAACCCATGAATTTGAAACATATAGAAATCCCATAATGCCTGACCCAACTTATTGCCGGTAGCTTGAGAAAAACCAGCTTTTGTAAATTCACTTAAATGCTTGCCCGTCATCCAGTCCATCGTAATAATGCGCTGACTTGAAAGGTCTGCATAATATTCAGGAAAATTAATGTTTGGTATTACTTTGCACGCCTCAGTAATCTCTTTACTTTGAACTACTTCTAAGATATAATCGGTTTCTTCAACCAATTTATTTTCAACTTCTTTAAAATATTTATCAGAATCTTTTCCTTGTAAATTGAACATACGGATTGCAATAGGTTTCACTATTGCCAAATCGCTACTTATACTTTGGGCAACACCCGGATATTGAATTTTTACAGCTAAGTTCTTACCGTCTTTAGTTGCCTTATGCACTTGACCTATACTGGCGGCATTTATAGAATCTTTATCGAACGTATCAAAAACCTCTTCAGGATATTTATCTAAATACTTTTTAAATGTCTTTCTAACCAATGGAGCAGATAAAGGGGGAACTGAAAATTGTGACAGCGAAAACTTTTCTACATAAGCATTTGGAAGTAAATTCTTTTCCATGCTCAGCATCTGTGCAACTTTAAGCGCACTACCCTTCAATGATTTTAATCCGTCATATATGTCTGCGGCATTATCTTCATTCAACTCATCTTTTGTAGTATCCGGATTAATAATTTTCTTACCAATATACTTGGCATAGTTACCACCTATCTTTGCACCGGTCTTTACCAGTTTACTTGCCCGCTCTATTTTTCCGGTAGGTATTTTATCTAAAGTTTTCATGCTGTGCGTATTAGATTAGGCAAACTTTTCTTTATAAAGGAATTTTCCAAAATCTAGAATATTCTCTAAAGGTGTATTATCAAATACATCAAAAATGGTATTGACAGATTTTTCAATGGCAACATCTGTTTTTTCAAATGAAGCGGAGTCGTCAGATTTCCAGAAATTCATTAAAAACATGGTTTGCAACCACGCCCCTTCTGAAAATAATTGCGGATTATGCTTCGTAATTTTCAAGTTCTTATCGGCATTACCATCGGCAATTAAACCTTTTGCATATTCTTTTACATTCTTTCTTAAGTCCTTTAATTGTTCTAAACTTTTAAGAGGGCTTGCGGCATTATCCATGACAAACAATACATAACTTCTATTTAAAGTAAGTACTTCAAAAAAGGTGTAAAAGAAGGTGAGCATTTTATCTCTATTCGTAAATTCTTGATACTCGGCATTTTTATGAATAACATTTACCGTGTTTTCAAAGAAAGTATTCCAAATTCCTTTTTTAATCGCATTGATTGAACCGTAGTATAGGTAAAAATCCGATTCTTCAATAGCGTTGACTTTACAGAACTTGTAGACCGTCTTCGGTAATTGCTCGTGCTCAAGTACGTAGTCCATGAACATAGTAATGATTGAATCTTTTGTTACTTTTTTAGCTTTAGCAGACATATCTAATTATTTTATTATAAGGTACGATGCAGATTTCACAGTTAGAAGTTTTTATGAAACATTAGCTTATATTTAATAAAAACGTGCTATCAGGTGATAGCACGTTCCTAAACAACCTAACCAATAAATAATCAACATGTGATTATGCGTAAAATTCTTTTTCATAGCAATTTTTCATAATCACAGTACAAATATACATTATGTTTAACTTTTTTAAACATTAATTAAACAAAAATATTTGTTAAACTTTCTCACAGCTAAAACTGTCAGTTTGTCACAATAACCTATTGTGGTATTTTTTTTGACCAATAGCAACGAACAATCATTATTAACAATGGCCGCACTGACTGTGGCATAAAAAATATAAGAAATGGCAACAGGTAAAATTAATGTGTCCGTAGACAACATTTTTCCATTGATCAAGAAGTTCTTGTACAGTGATCATGAAATTTTTCTAAGAGAATTAATTTCAAACGCAACAGATGCAACCTTAAAAATGAAGCACTTGACCACTATTGGCGAGGCAAAGGTTGAATATGGTAACCCTATAATAGAGGTTAAAGCAGACAAAGAAGGAAAAAAACTGCATATCATTGACCAAGGTCTTGGTATGACAGAAGAAGAAGTTAAGAAATATATTAATGAAGTAGCCTTTTCTGGCGCTGAAGAGTTCTTGAACAAGTATGAAGACTCTGCTAAAGATTCAGGAATTATTGGTCATTTTGGACTTGGATTCTATTCTGCCTTTATGGTTGCCCATAAAGTAGAGATTATTACCAAGAGTTTTAAAGATGAACCAGCGGTTCATTGGTCTTGTGACGGTTCTCCTGAGTTTATTATGGAACCTGCTGAAAAAGAAACCCGTGGTACAGAAATTATTCTTCACATTGCAGATGACTCTACCGAGTTTTTAGAAGATGGTAAAATAAACGAGCTATTAAGTAAGTACAACAAGTTCATGCCTATTCCAATTAAATTTGGAATGAAGACTGAAACCTTACCAAAACCTGAAGGGGCAAAAGAAGAAGATCCTGCACCAACGCAAGAGGTTGACAATATTATTAACAACCCTAGCCCAGCATGGACAAAGCAACCTGCAGATTTAAAGCCAGAAGACTATAAAAGTTTTTACAGAGAGCTTTACCCAATGCAGTTTGAAGAGCCTTTGTTTCATATTCATTTAAATGTAGACTATCCTTTTAACCTTACGGGTATTCTATATTTTCCAAAACTTTCTAACGACTTAAATCAACAGAAAGATAGAATTCAACTATACCAAAACCAGGTATTCGTAACTGATAATGTAGAAGGTATTGTTCCTGAATTCTTGACTATGTTACGTGGTGTTATAGATTCTCCAGACATTCCGTTAAACGTATCTCGTTCATACTTACAAGCAGATGGTGCCGTAAAGAAAATATCTTCTTACATCACTAGAAAGGTAGCCGACAAAATGAACTCACTGTTCAAAAATGACCGTGCCGAGTTTGAAGCGAAGTGGAACGATATTAAAATCGTTATTGAATACGGAATGCTTTCTGAAGATAAATTCTTTGACAAAGCAGACAAGTTTGCTCTTTACCCAACAGTAGACGGTTCTTACTTTACGTTTGAAGAGTTACAAGAGAAAATAAAAGACACACAAACAGACAAAGACGGAAAAACAGTTATTCTTTATGCATCTGACAAAGAAGCGCAACACAGTTACATTGAAACTGCAAAAGCTAAAGGTTATGAAGTATTGTTATTAGATTCGCCAATTATCGGTCACTTAATGCAAAAGCTAGAAGGTTCTAAAGAGAATATTTCTTTTGCTCGTGTAGATGCTGATCATATTGACAAATTGATCCAGAAAGAAGAAACTCAAATCTCTAAATTATCTGAAGAAGAAAAAGAGACTTTGAAGAAAGAATTAGAAGAAGCGATTACAGATAAAAGCTTTACTGTTCAGCTAGAAGCTATGGATAGTGATTCTTCTCCGTTTACGATTACTGAGCCTGAGTTTATGCGTCGTATGAAAGAAATGCAACAAACCGGCGGTGGCGGTGGTATGTTTGGCATGGGTTCTATGCCAGAAATGTACAACCTTATTGTAAACACCAATCACCCATTGGTTAGTGAGTTTTTAAATACCAAGACAGTAAAGAAAAAAGAGCGATTGATCAATCAATCACTAGACTTGGCGAAGTTATCTAAAGGCTTACTTAAAGGTAAAGCTTTAACCGAGTTTATTAAGCGTAGCTACGAGATGGTGAAATAATTTCCATTTCTTATAATTTTGAAAAAGCCACTACATTTTTTGTAGTGGCTTTTTTGTTAAATGTTGTTATCTTTCAGCAAAGAAATTATTCATGGAATACAATTCGCCGAAGTTTAAAAAGTGGTTAGATACATTACAGCAAGAAAGTTGGCAATTAGAATTGATTATTTCAGGGTTTGCAATTTATGGTTTGTTTGCTGCTTATGAACCTTTAGGTTATAACGCAAACCTTGCCATGAATTCTCAAAAAATAATTCATGGCTTTCTTTATAGCATAATTCATACAGCTGTAGTAATCTTAATATTTAATTTAGTTATACATGTCGTTTTAAGAGGCTTATGGATTGGAGCAATTGGCTTACGCTATGTATCTGGAGATATTAATTTTGATAGTCTAAATTACTCTGAAAAATTCACTAACCATCTAAAAACAAAAGTAGGTTCCTTTGATAAATTTATCTCTAAGCTAGAAAATATATGTAGCGTCGTCTTTGCATTATCATTCTTAATGATATTTTATATTATCTCGTTTTATGCTATTTTAAGTTTCCTTGGTGTTTGTGTATTTTTCTTAAAAGAAATGGTCTTTATACCAAAATTAGCCAAGCAAATAATTCTAATAATAACATCACCTATTATTTTTTTGGGAATTATATTGGTCTTTATTGATTTTATTGGCCAGGGTGTTTTGAAAAAAAAGAAATGGACTTCGGTGTTATACTTTCCATTTTATAAAATATTTAGTTATCTAACCCTATCTTTCCTATATAGACCATTGATCTATAATTTTCTTGACAATAAATTCTCCAGAAAACTAAGCCTGTTCATAATTCCATTTTACATAGTAATTGCTATCCTATCTTCCTTCGATGAGATTAAGTCTAATTACTTATCAAATGATTTAAAATCTTCTGAATCTTATAGTAATTTTCATAATTACGAGGATAAAATAATTGAAGAAAACAATTTTATCAGTATTGCTTCTATTCCTTCTCAAGCCATTAGAACACCGTATTTAAAAGTATTCTTATTATTTAATGAAAATATGGAAAGTCTTATTTTCGAAGCGAACAAAAATTTAATTCCGAAGGACGATAAAAGAGGATTAACAATAACTTTTTTCGAACAGATGAAACAAGGCTTTAATGATGGTTTTAATGCTGGATTAGAAAATGATAAAATCTTACCTAAATATATTGAAACTTTTAATACCATTTATAAATTAGAAATTGACAATATTGGATATCAAAGTGATTTTGTTATTTCTAACCATAATAAAGATTTACTAGGTTTTGAAACTTACTTGAATATTAGAAATTTAGGAGAAGGAAAACATATGTTGAATATTAAAGGTCCAACTAAAGAAGATGATTTTGACCCAAAAAGTAAAACCGTTGAAAAAGTATTAGTTACCATCCCTTTCTGGTACTTCCCAGAAAACCAATCATCATCAATTAAACAACATAGCGTTGTATTACAAGACACCGTGGCAACCAACTAAAACACATACACTAACTACTGAATTTAGAAATAAGCAACAAACAGACGAATAAATCATAGGTTACTAATAAATACCCTACGTTTTTAACCGATTTAATAATAGTTTAATCAACTTTAGTAAGCCCCATTACCATAATTACTTGTGCTTTTTTTATCTTCACCACATGAAGGTGATTTCAACAAACATAGGAGATGCAGTTACTTTTGAATGGAACGGTGCTACTGAGCAAACCGGTATCTTCAAATACCCAACTTCTAAGGGCTTATTTCTCACTAAAAATGATGTCAAAGATGACACTGTTATAGACCGTGTTCACCATGGCGGCATACATAAAGCATGTTATATCTTTTCCGCCGATTACTATGATTATTGGAAAGAACTTTACCCTGAACTAGATTGGGATTGGGGCATGTTCGGTGAAAACCTAACCGTTGAAGGTCTTGATGAATCTAAAATACGTGTTGGCGATATTTACAAAATAGGTAATGCCTTGGTACAAGTTTCACAACCGCGCGAGCCTTGCTACAAACTAGGTATTCGCTTTGGCACACAAAAAATACTTAAAGAATTTATTACCCATAATCATCCAGGTACTTACGTAAAAATACTAGAAGAAGGTCTTGTATCTGCTGGTGATGAAATGATATTAGTTGAGCAATCTGAAAATACATTTACCTCTCAACAATTTTATGAATTGATGTTCGCAAAAGAAAAATCTAAAAATTTGCTTGAACTGTTCATGACAAATGAAGCTGTACCACAATATAAAAAGGACAGATTCAAGAAATACCTATCTTAATTTTAATATACATTAATGAAAAATATATTTGTAGCATTCGCTCTAATCATTGGGCTATATACTCAAGCGCAACTTAGAACCAATGGTGAAGTTTCGTCTAACCCTACCATTCATAATATTGGTTTTATGACCCTTCTGGCTCATTATTATGACGACGGATTAAAATTGAATCCGTTAAACGCGACTTTTCAAGGTAATAATAAATACAACGACACTTTACCTAATTTTCTTTCTGACAGTTATAAGAAAGAACTGGTCAATTACTACCAAACCTATTTAAAGAGAGCTGAAAAATTTGACAATGCACAACTTTCTGAAAGTGAATTGATGTCCAAATCCATTTTAAAATGGGAATGTGAAATTAATTTAGAAGGGCTTGCTTTTGAAAAGTACACACCCATTGATCAAATGTGGTCCATGAACCTAATGATAGGACAATTAGCAGGTGGTACCAGTGCCCAACCATTTAACACTACAGAAGATTATTTAAATTGGAGTAAGCGTTTAGAAGATTACGCAGTGTGGTTGCATTCTGCAAAATCTAAAATGCAAGCAGGTATTAAGGCTAAAAATGTATTACCCAAATCTCTAATTAAAAAAGTATTGCCACAACTAACTAGTGTTGCAACTACTGAACTTAAAGAAAACCTGTTCTATTCTCCAATCAATAACTTCCCTGCTGAATTTTCAGATTCAGACAAAAAAAAATTGACTGAAGATTACACAGCAGTAATCACCAATAAAATAATACCAGCATATAAAGAATTATATGATTTTATGGCTACCGACTATTTAGATGCCGGTAGAGAAACTAGTGGTATTCAAGGTATACCAGACGGTGATGCATATTACGCGCATCAAATTAAGCTATATACAACAACAAACATGACGGCTTCAGAAATTCATGAAATCGGATTGAAAGAAGTGGCTAGAATTAGCGCTGAAATGGAAGCTGTTAAAAAACAAGTTGGTTTTAAAGGTGATCTTAAGGCATTTTTCAATGAGGTACGTAATAAAAAAGAGTTAATGCCTTTTAAAGATCCGCAAGAGGTTATTGCCAATTTTAATGACATCCATAAAAGAATGATGCCCAAGGTAAATGCTTTATTTAGCAAACAGCCTAAAACTCCTTTTGAGGTAAGACGTACAGAGGCTTTCAGAGAAGCTTCTGCCAGCGCGGAATATAACCCAGGATCTTTAGACGGAACCAGACCTGGCATTTTTTATGTTCCTATTCCAGATGTTACTTCGTACAACACATATTCAGATGAAGATTTATTTTTACATGAAGCAATTCCTGGTCATCACTTTCAAATTTCACTTACACAAGAAAATGAAAACTTACCACAATTTAGAAAAACCTTATGGTACAGTGCTTACGGAGAAGGTTGGGCTTTGTACACAGAATCGTTAGGTAAAGAATTAGGTCTTTATACCGACCCATATCAGTACTTTGGTATGCTTGGGGCAGAAATGCACCGTGCTGTTCGTTTGGTTGTAGACACAGGTTTACATTCTAAAGGATGGTCCAGAGAAAAAGCAATTCAATATTCTTTAGATAACGAGGCTGAATCTGAGGCTAGTATTACTGCAGAAATAGAAAGATACATGGCAAATCCTGGTCAGGCACTTTCTTATAAAATAGGTCAGCTAAAAATTATGGAGCTTCGCGCTAAAGCAGAAGCTAATCTTGGGAAAGATTTTGATATTAAAGTGTTTCATGAAAAGGTGTTAGAAGTAGGCTGTGTTCCTTTAGCAATACTTGAAGAAAAAATAATGAATTGGATTTCTGCAAATACCAAAGCTTAAATTTTTTAAACCTTAAAAAAGTATGACTTATCCGTGGCACTTATATCTAATGGGCGCAATTTACATTTTTGCGGGCATTATGCATTTTATAAGACCTAAGGTCTACCTTAGAATTATGCCACGTTACCTACCTGCTCACAAAACTCTGGTCTTACTTAGTGGTGTGGCAGAAGTTTTATTAGGTATGGGTCTATTCTTTAAAGAAACAAAAGACCTATCTATTTATGGAATTATAGCAATGCTTGCCGTATTCTTATTGGTACATTTTTATATGTTATCTAGTAAAAAGGCAAGTGCCGGTGTTCCTAAATGGTTACTGTTTTTAAGGTTGCCAATACAATTTATATTAATGTACTGGGCTTTCATTTACTTGAAAGTATAGAAAACAAAAAAGGGGACGCTCCCGTCCCCTTCTTAAAATCAACTTAAATCAACTTAATTAACAACAAACTCTTCTGTATATGTTTTACCTGCGGACTTAACGGTTACCGTATAAGTACCAGGGAAAGCATCTGTGAAATTGAATGCTTTTTCAACAATCAATTCATCTGCTACTTCTTGTGTAAATACTGTTCTACTTTCTGTATCGTAAATCTTGATAGACATATCTGCTCTATCTAAGTTTAAATAGTTCATGAAGATCATGTTATCAGTCTTTCTAAAGAAAGGCTTGATCTCTTCATCAGATTCTACGATTTTCACATTATCGTCATCTAAAACGATTGTATATGAATATGCTGTCATATTATCATCGGCAGATAAGAAGTAAACTCCATCTGTCAAATCTTTAAGATTTAATTTCTTGCTAAACTGACCTTCGGTCATCTTTTCTGAATAAATTACATTTAAATCAGAATCCATTAACTTAACCTGAACACCTTTAGTAGATGCATTCATAGTTAAAACCACACTCTTGGCTTTACCTGCAGATAATAGGTTTAATTTCGGCTCTCTTGCCATGCCTGCTACTGTAGCGAACATAAAGGCAACAACTGTTGTGAATTTTACTAGGTTTTTCATAATATAAATTATTTAAAGGTTAATGATAATTTACACTACAAACATACAGCCGTTATAAAGCTCTTACTACATCATATTTTCCCAATTTATGTGCTATTTTAACCACCTTACATATTCATTATTACCCTTTGGTTAAGATTCCACATATTTTGGTTAATTTTGTAAAGAACATAGAAAATAGATGGTTTAATTTTATAGTATAATCCCCTTGTATCATGGTAAAACAGAAACCTACATTTGAAGCTATTAAGCCAGATTTTGGTCATTCTTTTACTTATCAAAAGTTTGATGAGCATAAACTGAACAAAAATAACCTTTGGCACTACCATCCAGAACTTGAATTGGTATATGTAAACGGTGGGTCTGGTAAAAGACAAATTGGTAGTCATGTATCTTACTACACAAACGGCGACCTCATATTAATAGGAAGTAATCTACCACATTGTGGTTTTACCGATGCCCTTACCGGTAACACTAGCGAAACTGTTGTACAGATGAAATTAGATTTTTTAGGACCAGATTTCTTTGCGCTTCCTGAAATGAAAAAAATACAAAGCTTGTTTAACAGTGCTAGTGGCGGAATTGCTTTTTCTGGAAAAACAAAAAGAAAGATTGGCGATAAGATGGAAGTTCTAGAATATCAGACAGATTTTCAAAGATTACTATCTATCCTTAATATATTAAATGAACTGGGCAATTCAGATGACAAGCGATTATTGAATGCAGAAGGATTTTCTTTTACCACCGACGTTAAAGATAATGACCGTATTAATATCGTATTCAATCACGTTAAAAATAATTTTAAAGAAGAGTTGACGCTAGAAGAGATATCTTCTATGGTAAGTATGACCATACCTTCTTTCTGTAGGTACTTTAAAAAAATTACAAATAAGACCTTTGTGCAATTCGTTAATGAATATAGATTAGTACATGCTTCTAAACTACTTGCTGAAAAGCCTATGAGTATTACTGAGGTTTGTTTTGAATGCGGGTTCAATAACTTTTCTCACTTCAACAAATCTTTTAAAGCATTTACAGGTCAAAATCCTTCGGAGTACAGAAATGAATTAAAGAACGTTTTAGTGTAATTCTTATACCTTATATATAGTACTATATTTTTAAAGCTTCCGGATGGTGTTCAAAATCACTATCCGGATTACTTTTTTTAAACCATTTCTTTTTGAGTTATAAAAAAATGGAAACGCATTCTTCACAATTTATTTTCATGTAGTACCTTTATATCGCTATGATAAAAGAATTTACAGAAATAGAATTAGACCGTATTATTGAAATGGCATGGGAAGACCGTACACCATTTGAAGCCATAACTTTTCAATTTGGCATTAGCGAACAAGAGACTATTGAGGTCATGCGTCGCGAAATGAAACCAAGTAGTTTTAGAATGTGGCGTAAACGTGTACAAGGTCGTGCAACAAAACATGCTAAATTGCGCTCAGAAGATACCGACAGATTTAGATGTTCCCGACAAAGAAATATTACCGGAAATAAAATCTCTAAACGATAGTCAGTAAACTTATTTAAAGGTCTCGTTTAAAACGGCTGCTAACCTAACTCCGCCTTTTTGCAACTGATCTTCAACGGTATGCCACCAATCGTAACTATAACGGTAGCTTAGTTTTTCACCTGACTCTACAGAGGCATAAACTTTTTCTGCCAATAAATGAGATTCTTCTACCCAATCAAGTAAACTACCGCTTTGTAGAAATTTTATTTGCTGCTTTGACATGTCAGGGTATTCAGTTGCAAGCTCTGTAAAGCTCATTCCATTTTCGTTAATAAGATTTGAGTCCCACACCCTATGTAAGTTCGTACCACTACCAAACCATTGCAATTGTATATCATTACCACCTTTATCTTCTGCCCTACCTACGTGCATAGGTTGGTGTAGATCACCAATTAAATGAACTAAGAATTTCAGGTAGAAAGCTTTGTCTTCTTTGCTGCTATTTTCG
>NZ_JBDVOT010000046.1:0-3442 GCF_039968975.1 Maribacter sp.
AAATAATATTTATAAATTCTCACCCAATACAGTATTTTGCTCCTATGTACAAATACATGAATGATCAAGACGTAAATACCGAGGCTTGGTATTGTTCCGATGAATCAATTAAAGGTGGTTTTGATAAAGAATTTGGCGTTAATATTACTTGGGACATACCACTATTAAACGGGTATTCCTATCAATTTTTTAAAAACAACTCTTGGAAACCTTCAGTATCTAATGGCTTTTTTGGTTTAATAAACCTAGGCTTACTTAAACAATTATTTAACGAACCCAAGGCTGTTATAATAGTACATGGTTGGAATTATTTTACGCATTTTATGGTTTTAATGTTGGGCACACTTAAAGGACATACAATCTGTTTGAGAAACGATATGCCTTTGAGCCATGAACATTACAAAAAAGGTTGGAAACAAAAAATAAAAAAGATTGGTCTAAAATATTTTTTATTCCCAAGAGTAGACAAATTTCTTTATATAGGTTCACAGAATAAAATTTTTTATAAAAGCTATGATATTGAAGATAACAGATTGGTTTCATGCCCATATGCAGTAGATAATGATAGATTTAAAGCCCAATATAAGGTCATAAAACCAAATATATCTAGTATAAGAAGGGATTTAGGTATTCCACAAAATGATAAGATCATTATTTTTTCCGGAAAATATATTGAAAAAAAAAGACCACTAGATTTATTACAAGCCTTTAAAAATTTAAACAACTCTAATTGTTGGCTAATTATGGTTGGGGAAGGTGAATTAAGAACCTCGATGGAACACTTTATAGAGAAACATCAATTAAAGCAAGTTATTCTTACAGGATTTGTAAATCAATCTAAAATAGCAGAATATTATGCTATAGGCGATTTATTTGTGATGTGCTCATCTTTAGGTGAAAATTGGGGGCTATCTGTTAATGAGGCAATGAATTTTAATACGCCACTATTACTTTCAAATCTTACAGGTTGTTCAGAAGATTTAGTCATTCAAGGTGTTAACGGTTATACATTTAAAACCAAAGATGTTAATGAACTAAAGGAAAAAATGGAAGAAATACTAATAAAAAATTCTCTAACATTGCATATTACTTCACAAGAAATAGTAGATGACTATAGTTTTTTAAGCATAACTGATAATTTAAAAAAATTACTGTAAGTCTATCTTACATTGTTAACTTAACGATATGCTATTAAAATCCAAAATTGATTCACAAAGAATTATAAAAATTGGTATTTGGATTTATTTTTTTCTACTTCTTTTTGAAGGAGGATTAAGAAAATGGATTTTACCCGCCTTAGCTGGTCCATTGGCGTTGGTTAGAGACCCTATAGCCATATTACTGGTTTTGTTATCGTTAAAACAAGGATTGTTTTCCAAAAATAATTATATCATCGCTACCACTTTTTTTGGAATTATAGCTCTTGCTACCACTTTTTTAACCGGTCATGGAAACATTGGGGTAAGTATTTATGGAGCTAGAATTATGCTAATTCATTTTCCTGTTATTTTCATAATTGGAAAAGTTTTTAAAAAGGAAGATCTCTTAAAAATGGGTGAAATTATGCTATGGATAGCAATACCAATGAGCATTTTAATGATTTTACAATTCTACAGCCCTCAATCTGCTTGGGTGAACCGTGGAGTTGGTGGAGATTTAGAGGGCGCAGGATTTTCAGGAGCGCTTGGGTATTATCGCCCACCGGGTACCTTTTCTTTCATTACGGGTTTAACCCAATTCTATGGGCTATTAGCATGTTTTGTATTTTACTTTTGGTTACGACCTAACATTGTAAATAAATATTTATTATTTGTAGCAACTTTAGGTTTATTAGCAGCGATACCTTTTTCAATTAGTAGAACATTACTTTATCAAACTGTTATTGTATTTATATTTGGTGTATTTGTCGTTTCAAGAACAATAAAGAACCTTCCTAAACTAGTATTTGGTGGCATTGGCATTGTTGCTCTATTGTTATTTTTAAGTACATTAAGTATTCTTGAAACCCCCATGGAAGCATTTACCTCTAGATTTGTAGGAGCGACCAAATATGAAGGAGGAGTAAGTGGCACATTGGTAGACCGTTATTTAGGAGGAATGTTCGAAGCTATACAACCGGATAAAAACCAATCAATATTTGGTAATGGACTAGGTAGTGGCACTAACGCAGGAGCACAAATACTAGTTAACACCGGTTTACATAAAATTCATTGGGTAGAAGAAGAATGGCAACGCATTACCTATGAATCAGGTATTATTTTAGGTTTCGGTTTCATATTCATAAGAATCATTCTTGGAATTCAATTATTCACATTAGCCTTTCAAAGGCTTATGAAGAATTCAATCCTACCTTGGTTATTAGTAAGCTTCTGTCTAATATTATTACCAAACGGTCAATGGGGGCAACCAGCCTCTCTAGGTTTTGCTATTCTTACAACTGGTCTAACATTAGCTTCTCTAAAAAATAGCAACCAAAAAAATTGTCAATCTTGAACATTGTTTTTTTTTCACATCCTAAATTCATAGGTCATCAAAGTATGCCTAGATATACTCAAATGCTAAACAAGGGTATGAAAAAAAATGGGTATAGGACCGAGGTATGGTCACCAATTGCAATTGCAAGTACTTTACCAGCACCCAAAATATTTAAAAAATGGTTTGGTTATATAGATCAATATATATTTTTCCCTTTAAGCGTTAAAATGAAATTACGGACCGTAAATAAAAATACCTTATTCATTTTTACAGATAATGCTTTAGGACCTTGGGTTCCTTTAGTTAAAAAATACAAGCATGTTATTCATTGCCATGATTTTTTGGCTCAACGTTCTGCATTTGAAGGCATAGATGAAAATATTACAGGCTATACCGGCAAAATTTATCAAAAAATAATACGCAACGGATATTCGAAAGGCAAAAATTTTATTTCTGTTTCTAAAAAAACACAGACAGATTTACATCGATTATTAGGATTTACACCTAAAATATCTCAAGTAGTGTATAATGCCATGAACAGAAGTTTTAACCCTCAACCTTTAGCAGAAACAAGGAATTTATTGTCCGAGGCAACCGGCATCAAATTAACCGGGGGGTATATTCTACATGTAGGCGGTAATCAGTGGTATAAAAACAGAATAGGTATTATTGAAATATACGACCAATTATGTCTAAGATTTAAGATTGAAATTCCATTACTTTTAATAGGCACTGCGCCAGATGAAAAATTAGAAAAACTAATATCGTCCTCTCCATTTCAGAAATATATATATAGTCTATCAAATTGCTCAGATGAATTGGTGAAAAATGCATATGCCGGTGCTTCGCTTCTTCTCTATCCCTCTTTAGACGAAGGTTTTGGTTGGCCTATTGCAGAGGCTATGGCCTCAGGCTGCCCCGTAATTACGACCAATCAAGCACCAATGACAGAAGTAGGAGAAAAGGC
>NZ_JBDVOT010000047.1:0-4755 GCF_039968975.1 Maribacter sp.
GCTCTTGCCCGCCCAAATTTATCGCAAACAGAAATGTTTTTAACACCAAAAGAAAATACAAAACGGCGTATTAATATTCATACAAAAATAGACGTAGACGCCATGAAAACGGATTTCTGGCAAAGTTTAAATAGAATATAATATATGTATTTAGAAACCAACAGCTCTAATTCAGATTTTCAAATCTGTTTAAACGACATAGGCTTTATAGACCCAAAGCAAGAGCATATTATTGCTACGGAGAAACCTGGTGAAGGTAACATGAACGTTGTTATAAGAGTACGTACCAATAAACGCTCTTTTATTGTAAAACAATCGCGCCCTTTTGTACAAAAATATCAAGAGATAGATGCACCGATTGAACGTATTGATGTAGAGCACCAATTTTATGAATCGGTTACCAATGAGAATATAATGGAGCATATACCTAAGGTACTTGCTTATAGTGCTAAAAACCATTTACTGATTCTTGAAGATCTAGGTGATTGTAAAGATATGCTCTACTTATACGATGATAGAATTTTTAAAACATCACAGCTACATCAACTAATAGATATTGCAGCACATATTCATAAGGCACAGCCAAAAACGTACCCTAATAATATGGAATTACGTTTACTTAACCATCAGCACATATTTGTACTTCCTTTTCTTAAAGACAATGATTTTTCGTTAGACACTATTCAAGAAGGGCTTCAAGAACTAGCTGTAGAGTATAAAAATGATGACACATTAAAAAAAGAGATTAAAAAAGTAGGATTACAATATCTAGCTAAAGGAGATACACTGTTACATGGCGATTATTATCCTGGTAGCTGGATGACAAGAGAAAACCATACATATATGATAGATCCTGAATTCAGTTTTATGGGATTTGCTGAATTCGACATGGGGGTTATGGCAGCTCATAGTGTCCTTATTACTACGGACACCAGTTGTTTAAAAATCATAAGTGATAGATATCCAAAAAAGCTGGATATCTCATTATTAAACAAAGTTGCAGGAATAGAAATAATGCGCAGATTAATAGGTTTAGCGCAATTACCATTAAAAAGAACTATAAATGAAAAGAAATTGCTTTTAACAATAGCTCGTAAACTGGTTATAAATTAAAATGTTTCATTAGTTAATTCATATTAAAAGACGCAAACTTATTTAAGAAGGTAATTAAATTTTATAAACCTAAATTAAAGTATATCTATTCAATTAAAATCATAAAAAATTTTAATTGAATAGATATTACAATGGATAATTTTCAAAATATAAATAATAGTTACTTTACACTCTTAATTCTAGTTTCAGAAAGGTGATTTTCCCCTTGAGCTGTGCGTTTTTCATTTTACAAACAGTAACCCCTCTCATAGTTTTGATTACCAAGATGGTTACCCATATTTAAAGGAGCGAAAAAATAATAATTGCATAATTTCACTCCCTTTTCTAGTTCATACTGCTTTTAAAATAAATACCATCACAGCTTTACATATTTTACTAATTATGTCATTTTACAATAGTATAGTTACTTCGTGCCCTTGAACTCACAAACCCAACGCCAAACAACATTAAAGAAATCATAAGAATTACAAATGACGCTGAATAGTGATATTGCTTTTGCTTGTAAATAAATTTTGGAAGCTCATTATAACTTTCTTTTTCAAAATCGGTATTATTATATAACATTGGCATAAAATACGCTCTCCATTGCTCTGAAAATACGAGCACTTGTTGCCTATAATTTTCATAATCGGTTGATGCAGTACCAGACAATTTGTTTAAAGATTCCTGTAGGGTAACCGCAGGTGAAAGCCATTTAAATTTATTTATCCATTTTTGTTGATTTTCTAATTGCTCGTTATAGCGGTTTACAACTGGGGCAATCTCTTTACGTAATAAATTTTGGGAAGCCATATAGCCATGCCAAAAATTACGTGTTTGGCTAGAATCATTAACCGCATACTCGGGATGGTCACGAAGGTAATTATCCAAAATTTTATCTTGACGTTTTGTAATATCTGCCTGCATTTCACGAAGATCATTAATCATCAATGTACGCGATGGCATTGGATAAATAGCAGTACCTAACTGATTTAAGACTGAAGGAATCAATAGTACAAAACCTATCCAAAGTCCTAACATTGCAACTGCATTTTTTGCCGAACTACCTACCCAAAGATTTACTAAAAATGCCAGCGCAAACCAAAATAGCATATAGGCGAGAATAAGACCAAATAAAGTAAATAAGCTACCAATCTTAGAAAACGGACTTGCACCCAGTAATAGTAATACCGCCAAAAGAGACACTAAAACCAACACGGATAATAAAGAAAATCGTATCAATAATTTATGCAACACCCAGTTACGTATGCCAATAGGCTGCGATGCCAATAGTTTTAATATTCCGCTTTCCTTTTCAGAAGAAAGTACGTTATATGAAAAAGCAACAATCAATAACGGTAGTAAATAAACGATAACGAAACCTAAGTCAAAATTTCCAAAGAGCAGCTGAACAGGACTAGTCATTTCAGTAAAGTCTTCAATGATTTTTCCACGGGAAACTTTAGGTGTTTTATAATGCGAGAACATATCACTCTGTCCAGTAGCCACAAATGTAAAATCGTTTGGAGGCATAGCAGCAAGTCTAGGATAACTATTTCCAACTACCATAGGGTTAGTGGGTAATTGAGACGACCTTAGACTTACGGGCAAGCCTTTTTCCAAAGAATCTAATAGCGAAAACATAACTGCATCTGCTTCTGCAACTTCATCTTGGGCAAAGGCAATTACACTATTACGTTTTTCAACTCGTTGTAAACCATTGTTTGTGGCAAATCCAAAAAGTAGGACAAGCAAAATAGTTAATAATTGCAACCACTTACTACGTATCAGTAGCTTCCATTCATATATAAAATTAGGTTTAAGCATAACTAAAAGCGTTTTATGGTTAAAAATAGACCTACAAAAGAGAGCAAAATCCAGCCAGCAAGAATACTCAAGTCTGAGCTATGATGCAGTAATGTATTACTTAGTGTAGGCGGATCATACTCGAACGGAGGCAACCCTTTCCAAAATTCAGCATCTGCTTTCCATCCCCATTCACCAAAATCGGAATTTTCGGCAAAGTGATCATTTAAAAATTTTTGAGTACCAACACGATAGTTTTCTGCAGCATCAGAAAAGTTCCAATGTGTACCATAATCGGTATGAGCAACTGCCATACTCAAAAAACGTGTAGGTAAATACGGTGATAAAACCGCAAGACTCTGATAGACTTTAGTTTGATTTTGATATTGCTCTTTAAGATATTTATAATGTTTAAAATACACTTCAGCAGCATGCTCCTCTCCTTTTTGCATACGGTATGCGTCATAGTTAAACGGTAATTGGTTTAAGCTATCGACACCATATTCCTTTAAGGTTTGTTGTTCTAGTAATTTTGCTTCTTCGTTCCACGGGTTATGACCGTCAATTCCTTCGTTTTTATCTTCAAGAACATTTGCAGCAAATTCCTGTGCCGTTGGGTACGGGTGTTTATTGGATGCTATATTTGTTGCCGTTTTTGGAGCGGCAAGACAAGCAATTATCCAAACCGATAACGATATTACAAGTGAAATACTCGATTTCCTATTCAGTGCAGAAACGATGAGCACCAAATTTGTAAATACCATGTAATATATAAGGTAAACGCCGAGCATTACAAATAACGAGTTCCATTGAAAAACACCATAATCCTTAAGACCAGAAAGTACCAAACCAGCAATTAAAAACAGTAAAGCTGTAATAATAAATATTGGTAAGTAAAGGGCTATCCATTTACCCAAAATCCATTTCCAAATAGAAACTCCTTGACTTTTAAGCAAGGTGAGCGTCCCCATTTCTCTTTCTTTTGTGAAACTATTATATCCCAAAAGAATTATTAACAACGGAATAATGAATAACAATATAAAATCTGGCGTTAAATCACCAAAACGTGCTAAACCTGTCTGGTCTGCCGCATCACTAAATTGCGCATCGTTGCGGTTATGGGCTTCCAAAAAAATAGAAGTACCTGCATATTTATCAACTCCTTGATCTATTAAAGAAAGTGGGTATTTAGGTTTAAAAGCATAGGTACCGTAATGTGCGGCAGAATGTGGATTTTTATCTCCCTGACCATCCCAAACAGCACGCTCTGTAGTTTTAGCTGCAGCGTACTGCTCATTTACATTATTGTATTGTCTACTACTTATAAAAACTGCTATGCCCAATAAAAGGAGTACAATAACAATAGAAATGCGAACGCGACCTTCTCGTAGCAACTCTTTGGTTTCTTTGATGAATGTTTTTGTAATCATTACACTGTAGCTTTATAATTCATAGTATCCAAATAAGCTTGTTCAAGCCCTGACAAAGAGATATCATTGGCTATAAACTCTTGTTTTAATACGCCGTTGTTCATTATACCAATATGTGTAGCCACTTCTTTAGCCCTGAATAAATCATGAGTAGCCATTAGTGTTGCCACACCTTTTTCTCTTAACTTCTGTAAAAGTTGACCAAATTCATTACTAGCCTTTGGATCAAGACCAGAAGTAGGTTCGTCAAGTAATAAGGCTTGAGCATCTTTCGCCAATGCTATGGCGATACCTACTTTTTGTCGCATACCTTTGGAGAAAGAATGTATGCGCTTATTGAACGCTTCAGATTGCAATCCTGCTTCGGTCAAAAACTCTTTTAATTCTTGCTTTTCCAGCTTTTTTCCTGCAATACTTGAAAAATAAT
>NZ_JBDVOT010000048.1:0-18051 GCF_039968975.1 Maribacter sp.
TATGGATTCTATTAGTTGGCTTGTAGTTGCAAACACCACCACGTTACTAGGTAGTTCATTTACCTTTTTTTCTAGGAGTTGATTAGAGCAAACTAGAATACTGCCATTTTGGGCAATAAGATGCTCACAAGTGGTAAAGAATACTTCACTGTTGCGAGCATTATTAGTAAACGTAATAGATTCTTTTGAAAATTTTTGGGCTAGCCTTTCGTTGAGAACAAAGAAAGGCTCACTTTCCCAATTATTTTCTGTAACAATATTTCTAATTGCTTTTGAAACGTCTGCATCAGAATCGCAATAAATGAATTTACCTCCATTTTGTTTAAAATGAATTGTAAATTTTTCATCAACAGGAATATTTATATCAGGCATATGATCACCGCGCGTTTCCGCAGTTTCTTTCGAAACTTTCTTCTTGCCACCGCCAAATAAAATATCTAAAAAACCCATTTATGTTGTTGAAATAATTGCTAATCTAAAGAAGTACAATATTACTTATTCTCTGTAATTTCTTGCTCCTCTGTAGATTTGTTGTCCTCTTCTTCTTTCAGTTTCTTTTCGTTTTCTAAGGCTAAAATATCCTTTTCGAAATTTCGCTTACCAAAGATTTTTTCTAAATCTTCCTTAAAGATAACTTCTTTCTCTAACAATCTTTCAGCTAAAGTTGTAAGTTTATCCTTATTGTCAGTTAAAACCTTGATTGCGCGTTGATACTGCTCTTCAATTATTTTAGAAATTTCAGCATCTATCTTACGAGCGGTGTCTTCACTGTAAGGTTTTGAGAAACCGTAAGAATCTTGACCGGAAGAATCATAATAGGTAATGTTACCTATTTCATCATTAAGACCGTAAATGGTTACCATTGCTCTTGCTTGTTTGGTAACTTTTTCTAAATCACTTAAGGCACCAGTGGAGATTTTATTGAATATAACTTTCTCTGCAGCTCTACCACCCATTGTTGCACACATTTCGTCCAACATTTGTTCTGGTCTAACAATTAAGCGCTCCTCTGGTAAATACCAAGCAGCACCTAATGATTGCCCTCTTGGTACAATAGTAACCTTTACCAATGGAGCAGCATGTTCTAACATCCAACTAGTGGTTGCATGACCAGCTTCGTGGTAGGCAATAGTTTCTTTCTCACCAGGAGTAATAATCTTATTTTTCTTTTCAAGACCACCTACTATTCTATCAACAGCATCTAAGAAATCTTGTTTTGTTACCGCTTTTTTCTCGTTTCTAGCGGCAATTAATGCTGCTTCGTTACAAACATTTGCAATATCTGCACCAGAGAAACCAGGTGTTTGTCTTGCCAAGAAATCTAAATCTAGAGTTTCGGCTGTTTTAATAGGTCTTAAGTGAACTTCAAAAATTTCTTTACGCTCACGAATATCCGGTAGGTCAACATAGATTTGTCTGTCAAATCTACCTGCACGCATTAATGCTTTATCCAATACATCTGCACGGTTGGTTGCTGCAAGTACAATAACGTTAGTATTTGTACCAAAACCATCCATTTCAGTTAACAACTGGTTCAACGTATTTTCACGTTCGTCATTAGAACCGGTAAAATTATTTTTACCTCTAGCTCTACCAATGGCATCAATTTCATCAATGAAAATAATGGCAGGCGATTTGTCTTTTGCTTGCTTGAACAAGTCACGTACTCTAGATGCACCAACACCTACAAACATTTCTACGAAATCTGAACCAGATAACGAGAAGAAAGGAACTTTAGCTTCACCGGCAACGGCTTTTGCCAAAAGTGTCTTACCTGTTCCTGGAGGTCCTACTAGCAATGCTCCCTTTGGTATTTTACCACCTAATGAAGTATACTTGTCTGGGTTTCTTAAAAACTCAACAATCTCTTCTACTTCTTCTTTTGCACCTTCTAGGCCAGCAACATCTTTAAAAGAAGTTCTAGTATCTGTTTTTTCGTCAAATAATTTAGCTTTAGACTTGCCAATGTTAAAGATTTGACCACCAGCGCCGCCACCGCCGCCGCCGGACATTCTACGCATTAGATAAATCCAAATACCAATAATCAGAACAAAAGGTAATAGAGACAACAAGAAATCTAAAATGGCCGTAGATTCTTTGCCAAATTCTATAATGGTATCTAAATTATTTTCTTTTTTGATTTCAGTTATTTCATTTTGAAATATTTGAAGATCACCATAGTCTAAGGTGTACTGTGGTACATTGCCTGAGGATGGAAGAAATGATTTCTCATTTACATCTTTGTGAACCTCTTTTGCAATAGCCTCGTCAGTTAAAAATACTTTAGCTTGATTGGTGTTTGTTATGATTAAAATCTTCTTAACATCACCATTTCGCAAATACTGCTGTAATTCTGAAGTAGTCGTCTTTTGGGTGCTAGCTAGGTCATCACTATTGAATAATTGAAATCCAATTAGTAATACTGCTACTAATCCATAAATCCACCAAGAACTAAATTTTGGTTTTTTCGGATTTGTTTTGTTTTCTTTTGCCATTTTAATTTTTTATTAGTTTACGCTACTTTCTATGGTTGTGAATTTTGCATCTCCCCATAAACCTTCAATATCATAAAAATCTCGAACTTGCTTTTGGAATACATGAACAACTACATTTACGTAGTCCATTAATACCCATTCGGCATTGTCCTCGCCCTCTACGTGCCAAGGTTTATCTTGAATCGCTTTACTTACTGTTTTCTGGATAGAACCAACAATAGCATTTACATGCGTATTTGAAGTACCGTTACAAACTATGAAGTAATCACAAACGGTATTCTCAATTTCTCTTAAGTCTAATAGGTTGATATTGTGACCTTTTACTTCGTCAATTCCCTGAATTATTAATGCAATTAACTCATCTTTGCTAGTTTTACTTTCCTGCATTCAAAAATTTTAGTTTTTACAAAGTTATTATTTTTTTGTTCTTTTAGGACTAGATTTTAACAATACATTAAAGATTCACAATAAGAACAGTAAATGCAAATAATCAAACTTGATGCCACGCAATCTACAAACACCTATTTAAAAGACCTGTCATTCAAGAAAGAACTTGATGATTTTACTGTAATAACTACGAGAGATCAAACTTTAGGTAGGGGGCAAATGAGTGCTAAATGGGAGTCTGAGTCTGGTAAAAACCTAGCATTCAGTATATTGAAAAATAATATTAATGTGCCAATACAACGTGTTTTTCTGGTAAGTGTTTGCGTGTCACTTGCAATAGTAGATGCTTTGAACCGTTTAGGAATACCCAATTTAAGCATTAAATGGCCTAACGACATTCTGTCAGGTAATTCTAAAATAGGCGGTATATTGATAGAAAATATTTTATCTGGATCTAAAATTAAACGAACTATTATAGGATTTGGCTTAAATGTAAATCAAGAAGTGTTTAAAAACGCACCAAATGCATCTTCATTGAAAAATATTATGGGTGCTGATTTTAATTTAGATTCGGTTTTTTATTCTTTAATAGAACAATTGAATTTGTACTTAAATAAACCTATAGATTCTTTAGAGCAAGAATTGTATGGTCAATATCATTCTCAATTATTTAGAATAGGAGAGAGTAGTAGCTTTAAAAATCAAGACGGTTCACTATTTACCGGCACAATAGAAGAAGTTTCTATTGGCGGTAAACTTACTGTGAAACATGAAAATGGTAATTTTCAAGAATATGGGTTAAAAGAAATACAGTTGTTGTATTAGACTTTTGCCAAGTTCGTTGATAAGGTATTGATGAAATTAGTAATAGGTTTTTTAATCATCATAGCCATCATAGCATTGAATTCACCTTTAAAACTTAAAACAACTTCACTGCTGTTAGCATCAATCTCAATAATATCTACCGTTAATGTAAAAGGTAGTTTTTCACTAGCAGCACCTAAAATTATTTGACTAAAAGGTGTTTGTTCTTTTTTTTCCAAAACAATTTCTGGCATTCCTTTTAATGCAAAAAGAAATCTATTCTCGTTTAAAACTTCAAATTTGTCAATGTTTTCAGGCATTAACAATCTAAAATTAGGCAGGTCGTTTAAAAAGTTAAAAGTGTCTTCTGTATTTTTAGCGATTACTGCCTTTGGTGTTTCTATAAACATAATTATTTATTTGTCCATTTTGAAGGGTCTTTCCTCCATTCCATTAATGTAATTAACTGCTCTTCTTTTACATAACCTGTATCAGATGCTTGTTCAATTAAATATTCATAGCTACTTAACGTATGTAGCTCCGTGTTTTTTTCTTCAAAATTTTTGGTAGCCGTCTCAAATCCGTAAGTGAAAATCGCCAACATACCTTTTACGTTTGCGTCAATAGCTCTAAGGGCATCTACAGCATTTAAGCTACTTTTACCTGTACTGATTAAATCTTCGATAACAACAACCGTTTGGTGCGCTTCTAAATGACCTTCTATCTGATTTTGACGACCGTGAGATTTAGGCTCAGGTCTAACATATACGAAGGGTAAATTAAGTTTGTCGGCAACCAAAGCCCCTATTCCTATTGCGCCTGTAGCAACGCCTACGATGCAATCTGGTTTACCATAAAGTTGTTCCACTTGCTTCGCCATTTCATCACGAATATAGTTTCTGATGATAGGATAGGAAAGTAAAATTCTATTATCGCAATATATAGGAGATTTCCAACCCGAAGCCCATGTAAAAGGATTTTCGGGTTTCAATTTTATTGCATTAATTTGCAAGAGAAGCTCTGCTGTTTTTTTTGCAGTGTTTTTGTCTAAAACCATGACGCAAATGTATAAAGTTTTTGTTAATGAATTGCCTTTGATTTTGACAAATAAACTCTCTGATACCACAAATGGAGAGTATTTTTCATTAAATCAAGAATCTATTGAAGATGCAATTAGTTCATTGAGGAAAGGGAAGTTGAAGGAAGCGTTTATTTATCATCCTAATTACGATGAAATTTTAAAAAAGTTTACTCAAGTCGTTCCTTTGGTAATCGCTGGTGGGGGCGTTGTGAAAAATAAAGAGGGGAAAATACTTTTTATCTATAGAAACGATAAATGGGATTTACCGAAAGGTAAATTGGATAAGGGGGAATCAATTGAAGAATGTGCCATTCGTGAAGTAGAGGAAGAAACTGGTGTTAGGGGCCTAGTAATTGACGATTATATTAGAACTACATATCATGTTTTTAAACGTAACGGAATTAATAAGCTTAAACAGGTGTATTGGTATGATATGAGTACCGATTTTGATGGTAAATTAAAGCCTGAGAAAAAAGAAGGTATCTTTAAGGTGCGCTGGAAAGGACCTGAGAAAATTAAAAAAGCTCTAGAAAATTCATACGTGAATATTAAAATACTCTTCGGGGAATATTAAAGCTTACTTTCTTATTCGATATACCGGATATTGTAGATGTGCTTTTTCATAAAGGTCACTTCTCTTGAAAAGCCAATCTAATTGCTTGTACCAGTTTTCTTTGAAATCTGAATCAAGCATTTTTTTGTCCTCAAAATTAGCTTTGAGTATAGAATCATTTTCTAACATTTTTAGAGCGGTATCTTCAAATACGTAAGGGGAGAAGCCTTCTTTTTGCTGTAGTATGGTATCAAAGAAATTCCAGTTGAAAAATGAATCTACTGCAGATGGTTCTAATGTTTCTAAAATATATCTAAAACTCGGTTGATCTGTTGGTATGATGATGTCCCCTGTATGAAATTTTTTAGTTTCATATGTTGTATTTACGGTTGTGTTATAATGTGGGTAGTGACCCTCATATGGTGATGTATACGTTTGGTATTCATCTATTTTATATGCTTCTACAGATATGGTAGAATCTTTTTGTAGTGTAGTGTAAGAGATTTTGTTTAAATCTAATTTTTCAATAATAGTTGCCCATTGCCTACCTAGAACATATGCTTTTGGAATTTTAATAGAATCTGATGCAGCGAAATAATCTTGATACGCTACCTCTGTTTCTATAGGAAGATTTCGATTGTATTTTAATCTTTTTAGACCGGTAACCTCACTAATAATGGTATCTGCTTTGTAGCCTTTGAACATGTATTTAGAAACCTTTGTGGTATCAACTGCCCATGCAATAGGATAATACTCTTCTGTGCTATTATTTAAGAATGCAGCATCTCTTAAAGATCTAATTTTGCTACCGTCTTTTTCGGCAATGGCAATCATTTTTAGCATAAGTTCATAAGTACCCTCTACACGCATGTCATATGGCTTTAGCATATGAGTTTCTACCATCATACCTACAGTGTTAAATAAAGTAGTGTAGCCGGTAGAGTATCTAGGGTGATCCATGAATTGTTTAAAACCTTTTTCTGGCGGACTATTGAAGACATTTACATAGGGCGTAATGTCCCAATTAGATTTTGATAAAGAATCATGTAATTGTGGCATTAACGAACCATGAATATATTCACCTAATTCACCGCCCAATTTATTGTGTTGCGTAAATAAATGTGTAAGGGTATATTGATAATCTGCACCATTGCTTACGTGATTGTCTATAAAAACATCAGGATTTATAAGATGAAAAATTTCTGCAAAAGTTTCAGCATTTTTGGTATCGCTTTTAATGAAATCTCTATTTAAATCGTAATTTTTGGCATTACCTCTAAACCCATATTCTATTGGTCCGTTTTGGTTTGCGCGTGAAGTACTGTTTCTATTTAGGGCGCCACCAACATTATAAACAGGAATGGTGGCAATTATAGTTTCTTTTGGAGTTTTGATCTCATTGCTTGCCAGGTCACGAAATAATAACATGGTTGCATCAATTCCATCACTTTCGCCAGGATGGATGCCATTGTTAATTAACATCATGGTATTGCTCTCGCTTAGTTTTTTAAAATCAAAATCACCTTTGTCGCTATAAGTAACAATATGTAAAGGATTGCCACTATCGGTAGTACCAATAGTTTGTATGTTAATGGAGGAAAACTCTTTTGATAGTTTTAGGTAAAAATCTATTACCTGGTCATAGGTAGCGGTTTCTTTTTTATTAGATGCTTCAAAAGGAGTTGGGAAATCTGTTTTGGTATTTTCAATTTTAGTTTCGCAAGAGAGAATTAATAGCGCTAAAAAAACGAGTGATATAGTTTTCATATACAAACAATTGCAATGGTGATAAATACCATTATTTGAATGTAAAAATAATCAATAGTTTTATTGGCTTAAGCCACTTGGGTAATTTCTGTTATTTTATTTCTGTCAATTGGTTTTTGATTGAAAGTGATTAAGTGATGACTTTTACTTTTGTAATGTTCCCATTGCTTTTGGTCAAAGGGGTCTATAGAAGAAGTTACAATATTAATTCTGATTCTATTGGTTATTGGAAGTTCAATAAAGGCTTCTAAAAACTCCCATCCGTCCATAATTGGCATATTAATATCTAAAAATATAACTTGCGGAATTTGCTCATTATTGTTATAAAAATTAGTTAATGCATCTAATGCAATTTTACCATTGTCATATGATTTTACTGACCGGCATTCAACACTTGAAGATATTAATTTACGTAAGCCGAAAACTGTAATAGCATCGTCATCAATTATAGTGATATCACTAATTTTTTTCATTAAAGAAAATTTTAAATTCTGTTCCTTGTCCTACTTCGCTACTAACTTCTACTTTACCGTTCATAGCGTCTATTTGGTTTTTGGTCAAGTATAATCCTATTCCTCTTGCATCTTTATGGTCGTGAAAAGTTTTATACATACCAAAAAGTTTTTTACCGTACTTTTTTAGGTCAATACTCAGACCATTATCTTTTATGGAAAGTACTGAATAACCATTCTTTTTTTCTACACTTAGAATTACAAGTCCCACTCTGTCTGGATGTCTATATTTAACAGCGTTGGTAATAAAGTTTGTTATTATGCTGTCTAAATATGCGGGTACCGCTGTTATATTGAAATTAGCCGGAATTTTATTATCAATTTTACTATTGTTATTAGAAATAAAAGGTGATAGATTGTTATAAATATCCACAACTTTATCATGTAAATTTATTTCCTTCATTTCAATATTAGTGTTCGTATTTATTGAAACTACCTCATTTAAATTATCTAACGTTTCTAATAAGTTATTTGAAGCTCTAGTCAACATCGTAATAATATTCTTTTTTTCGTCCTCATCTTTTTCATTTTCTAAAAAGTTTAAGAGCATAGAGAAATTAGCTGAGTGAGAACGTAGGTTATGAGAAACTATATGAGCAAAATTTAATAGTTTTTTATTTTGTACCGATGCAATGTTGATGATGTTTCTAAGTTCTTTTTCTTTTTCTTTTAATGTTGTAATATCTAAACTAATACCTACAATACCATAAGCAACACCTTTATTGTTCAGTAGAGGTATTTTAGAACTTAGAAAAGAGGTTTTTTTACCATCTAGAGTTGTTTTTACTGCTTCTTTGCCAATTACGGGTCTAAGCGAATTCATTACCTTCAAATCTTCTTCTCTAGACTTTTTAGCTGCGTCGAAAGGGTAAAGTTCAAAGTCACTTTTACCAATAATTTCTTTTGGATTGTTAATACCTAAATATTCGCATTCAGCTTTATTTACTAACACTTTTCTAGATTCGGTATCTTTTATGTAAACATTGACTGGTAAATTATCAATCAGCGTTCTAAGTAGCTTTTCATTGTCAAGAGTTTTGATATCTGCCTCTACTTGCTCATGAATATCTTGAAAAGTACCAATTAAACCAACCAATTGTCCTTTATTATAAATAGGCTTTCCACCGGCCATTACCCACTTTTCTTTACCTGTTGCCGTAATAATTTGTAGCTTCAGGTTGCTCCAAGATTTACCTTTGTTTTGAGCTTCAAATAGTGCCATTGAGATAGCATTTCTACTATGGCCTTCTTTATAATAGAAAAGAGCGGTCTCAATATTGGGATGAAAATCTGGCGTAACTTCATGAATGGATTTTGTAGTAGAGCACCAGAATAATTGATTGTCAACAATATTGTATTCCCACCTTCCAATTTTGGTGATTTCTGCTTGTTGCCGTAAGAGTAATTCTTTCTTATTGAGTTCTAATTCATTATTGACAGCTTCAGTAATGTTACTTAATTGAATTATTGCTCCTACAATATTCTCATCGGTGTCATACCAAGGTGCATTTGTCCATTCAAACCAAAGCTCTTGACCTTTGGCATCAATAGTTTGGTGAATACCCATAGGTTGCGGGTTTCCTTTAAAACAATTATCTAAAACCATTTTCCATTTATGGCTTAAATTTGGAAAAACCGCAAATAAGCTTTTTGAAGTAATACACTCTTCGTTCTTATTAAAAATACTCGTCCATTTATCAGATGTCTGAACTATGTTATAATTAGTGTCAATGAAAGCCGTTGGTGTTGGCAATTGTCTAATTAAGTACGAGGCATTTGATATTAGGGGAACTCTTATCATACCGATGTAATTTCTTACGAATGTAATATCATTGCTGTATTTTATTGCATAATTGTTGTGAATACTATCATTATCGTTGTAAATGGTTTGATTAATTACATTATCAATCACTTTTTATTTTTTATTAAAATAGAACTTAAAGGTAGAGCCCTGCCCGGGTGCGCTGTCTACGGTAATTTTTCCATTCATAGCATCCATTTGGTTTTTAGTTATATATAGACCAATTCCACGAGATTCTTTATTTCTATGAAATGTTTTATAGAGTCCGAATAATTGATCTCCATACTTCTCTAAATCTATGCCAAGACCATTGTCTTCAATAGTTAAAATGGTGTAATCCTTAGTCTCCTCAGTACTCAATATGATAATTGGCGGTTTATTATCACACTTATATTTTATAGAATTTGTAATGCAATTTGTTAGTATACTATTTAAGTACGCAGGTAAAGCCTTTACTTTAATGTCGTCAGGTATTTCGTTGATGATTTTACCATTAGTCTGCTTTAATAGCCCAGCAACATTTTGTTCAACTATAAAAACGCTTTCATTTAAAGGAAGTAATTTTTTTTCATTATTTAAATTAGATTTTACCGCAACGATTTCTCTTAATCCTTTTATTGTTTCAGAAAGGTTGTCAGATGCGTTAAAAAGCATGGTCATGTACTTATTGCGTTGAGTTAGCCCTTTTTCATCGTTTAAGAAATTTAATAATAATGAAAAATTGGTAGCATGGGTTTTTAGATTGTGAGAGACCATATGGGCAAAATTAAGAAGTTGATCATTTTTCTCTCTAGAAGCTATTATGGTATTTTTTAATTTCTTCTCTAGCTTGGTTTGTGTCGTAATATTTTCAATAGTACATAAAATACTTTTCTTGTTGTTGAGTCCCTTAACCAGATTGCCGCTAACTTTAAGATTTAATGTATGGTTTAATTTATTTGAAAATGTAAACTTCACAGAATCAAAAGATTCTTTTTCTTTTAATTGTGCTACCAAGTCTTTTTCTTTATTCAGAAAAGATTTACCAATAAATTCTTTGAAGTTCTTGTTGATAAAGTATTCTTTTTCAAAACCCGATAGTTTTATGAATTGTTGATTTACATTTAAAAAGTTACCATTATCAAAATTTATAATGGCCAGACCTAGTGGTATTTTTTCGAATAAAGGATATTCACTTAATTCAGCCTCAAGAACGGTTTTTTTGACTTCTATTTTATTTTCTTCATCTATCTGCTGAATTGTTCCAATAATTCTAGTGCAAATACCATCTTTAAATTTAGGTCGACCTATAGTGTTTACCCAAATGATAGTACCATCTTTTTGTTTTAGTTGTGCTTTTACGTTCCAAGGTTTACCTAAATTGAAAGCTTCATCTACAACTTTCTGTATAACCTCTTTAGATCCATCTACATAAAATTCAATTGCATTTTCTAGAGTAGGTTGAAAATCTACAGGAAGGCCATAAATTTTATTTACGATAGGTGTCCATAATAAATTGTTATTTACAGCGTCTAGTTCAAAACTACCAATCTTGGCAACAGAAGTTTTATTGCTAAGTAGTAATTTGGTTTTATTAAGTTCTAGCTCTAGTTCTTGAGTTTTTGTTATAGGTTCAATTTTTATGATTACACCTATAATATTACCATAGCCATCCTTCCAAGGGTTTAAGTGCCAAATAGAATCATCTGATGAATGTTGGCATTCATTAGCGTTGTATTTAAATTTTATATCGCGAAGACCATCTAAACTATATTTTAATCTAGTTTTCAATTCTTGCGCTAATTCAGGAAATAAATCAACAAAATATTTGCCTTCTATCTGCTCTAAATTTAATTGAAAATTAGCCTCCCATCTTGGTGATGCACTAATGAGTTTAAAGTCTGTATCTATAATTACAATAGATGATGGAATTTGTTTGATCCAGTCTAAAGAAAACGATGAATTATTTTTTGATTTAATCATTGGTAGAAAGAATTTTCTTACGAATTTATAGGAAAATTAGAGTTTGCCCACCTAAATTGTTGTGTTTTTGCGAAAAGTTGTGGTTGAAAGGGGTTTTCTTGTTGTCAGGCCGACGAACGACACTTATTTTCTTACAGAATCAGGTACTAAGCCTGTATAATCGCCACCATTGCGTATAACGTCCCTAACTATAGATGAGCTGATGTATGATTTACCCGATGAGGTCAATAGAAACACGGTTTCTATCTCAGATAATTTTCGATTTGTATGTGCAATTGCCTTCTCAAATTCAAAATCGCCCGGATTTCGTAATCCTCTTAAAATAAAATTCGCGTCGACTTTCTTACAAAAATCTACTGTTAGTCCTACATAAGATTTCACCGTTATTGAAGGAACATCTTTAAAAGCTTCTTCAATAAATTGTATACGCTGTTCTAAGCTGAACATGTACTTTTTATCGGCATTTTTTCCAATGGCTATAATGACCTCGTCAAATAAAGTTATGCCACGCATAATTATGTCATGATGTCCTAAAGTTAAAGGGTCAAAAGAACCTGGAAAAATTGCGCGTCTCATATGTGTATTTTACTCGTTAATCGAGATTTAAAATAATTCGATGTTTGTGTCGAATTATTTGTTTCTTTTTTTGTCAATACCTCGCAGGTATTACCTGAAGTAATTCACTTTTTAAATATAGTCAAATTATGACAATGCCTCATTAATGGCATACTCAAATAACATACCTAGTTCAATGCCGGCCTGTTTAGCCTGTTGCGGTAAAATACTCTCAGTTGTTAAACCTGGGGTAGTGTTCATTTCTAATAAGAAGGGTTCATCGCCGATAAATATAAATTCACTTCTAGAAAAACCGGTCATTTTTAGCACATCATAAATTCTTTTAGATGCTATGGTTACTTTCTCTAATTGCTCAGCATTTATTCTTGCAGGAGTTATTTCTTGAGATTTACCTTCATATTTTGCTTGGTAGTCAAAAAAATCATTTTCTGACACTATCTCTGTAATAGGGAATACGGTAGTTTTGCCATTCAATTTTAATACGCCTACAGAAACTTCTGTACCATCAAGAAAGCCTTCTATAATAATTTCATCATCTTCTTTATAGGCTGTTTCAATGGCGCCCTTAAGCTCTTCTGTTTTATAGACTTTAGTAATGCCAAAACTGCTGCCAGATTTATTGGCCTTTACAAAACAAGGTAATTTGACCTTGTCAATGATTTCGGATTCATTTATTTCATCACCAAGATTTAGATAGTAAGATGGTGCAGCTTTAATTCCATATGGTTTTAAGACACTCAGTAAATCACGCTTGTTAAAGGTAAGGGCCGCTTGGTAGAAATCACAAGAAGTGTGCTTAATACCTAACAGTTCAAAATAAGCTTGCATGAGTCCGTCTTCCCCTGGTGAGCCATGTATGGCGTTAAAAACACAATCAAATGTTATTGATGTACCGTTTAAAGGAATGGAGAAGTCATTTCTGTCTATTGGTGTCTCATTGTCCTGTTCATCTACATAGACCCATTTATCTTTAAAAATATGTATTCTATATAAGTTGAATTTATCCTTGTTCAGATAGTCATAGACCACATTACCACTTTTAAGCGATATTTTATATTCACTAGAATAACCGCCCATTATAATTGCAATATTTTTTTTCATGTGTATGGTCTATTAGAATGTTAAAGCAAAGATGGAGTATTGAAATAAAATAAAAAAGAAAACATACAGCATTCATTAATTAAGAATTAATTTTTATGATACCCATAACTATAAACCAATGCTGTAAAATGGTATGAGGGCATTTACTATATTTGTCGGGTCAAATAATACGTATGAGGAATTTTTTCAATTTTTTAAAAAGTAAAACCTTTTTTATTCAATTAGGTCTTGCGGTGTTGGTATTGATAATTGTGATTTTTGTCACATTAAGATACCTGAACAGTACCACCAATCATGGTAAGTTTGTAGAAGTGCCAGATTTTTCTAAAAAATCTGTTATGGATATGAGAAAATCAATTGAAGAAGCTGGTTTACGATATGAAGTTTTAGACTCTGCAAACTACAATCCAGATTACCCAAGATTCTCGATTATAGAACAAAATCCTTCAGCGGGATCAAAAGTTAAGGAGAATAGAAAAATATATTTCACTGTAAATCCGTCAGGATATAAAAAAGTAACCGTTCCTAAAATCATTCAGGTTACCAAGCGTAATGCATCTTCAATGTTAAAAGCTGTAGGTTTAGATGTGCAGCGTGTCACCTATGTAGATGAATTGGGAAAGGATATGGTGTACCGTATAAAGTATAAAGGGAAAGATATAAAGCCAGGTGACAGGTTACCTAAAACATCTAAGATAGAATTGGTTTGTGGTAATGGTAGTATTACGGAAAGAGCAATAATTAAAGCGGAATCTGAAGATTAGATGGAGGAGAATATTGAGCGGCCAGAAAATGAAGATGGAGAACTTTATGAGCATCATAAAGTTATAGCCTCTAAAGGTCAAGTTCCTTTGCGTGTAGATAAGTTTTTAATGAATTTCATTGAAAACGCCACACGAAATAAAATACAGCAATCAGCTAAAGATGGTCACGTTTGGGTCAATGACAAAATCGTAAAATCTAATTATAAGGTAAAAGCAGGTGATGAGGTAAAGGTGTTATTTGAGCATCCGCCACATGAATTTCTGTTGGTGCCAGAAGATATACCGTTAGATATTGTATATGAAGACGATGTGTTAATGGTTGTGAATAAACCTGCTGGTATGGTAGTACATCCAGGGCATGGTAATTATTCAGGTACGCTAATCAATGCATTAATTTATCATACAGATAACTTACCATCTAACAGTAATGAAAGACCAGGTTTGGTACATCGTATAGATAAAGATACCTCGGGTCTATTGGTGGTTGCAAAGACAGAAGCGGCCATGACACATCTGGCAAAACAATTTTTTGACAAGACTTCTGAACGTGAGTATGTTGCCCTTGTTTGGGGTAATATTGAAGAAGATGAAGGTACAGTGGTGGGAAATGTAGGTAGAAATCCTAAAAATCGCCTACAGATGCATGTTTTTCCAGAAGGGGAAGAAGGTAAGGAAGCTGTAACCCATTTTAAGGTGTTGGAAAGATTAGGTTACGTTACTTTGGTGTCTTGTAAATTAGAGACAGGTAGAACGCATCAAATTCGTGTGCATATGAAATACATAGGGCACACTTTGTTCAATGATGAACGCTATGGTGGTGAAAAGATATTAAAGGGGACAACCTTTACAAAGTACAAGCAATTTGTAGAGAATACTTTTAAATTACTACCAAGACAAGCCTTACATGCCAAGACATTAGGTTTTGTGCATCCGGTAACGGGAGAGCATATGAGCTTTGATTCTGAAGTGCCTGAAGATATGACGAGTGCCATTGAAAAATGGAGAGGTTACAGTAAAAATAGTACAGAATAAGTTTCTCCAATACCACTATTTAAACTCTTTTTTATCTTTTGTAGGTCTATCTGTTTATCCTTTTTATTTTTGGGAATATTAAAATTGTACTATGAAAATTGTTATTTCTCCGGCTAAGTCATTGAATTATGAAAGTGAGTTGCCAACAACACAATATACTTCACCAGAATTTATAGAAGATGCTGAAAAGCTGAACAAGGTTTTAAAGAAAAAGAAACCCAAAGCGCTTTCTGAGCTAATGTCTATTTCAGATAATTTGGCGCAATTAAATTGGCAACGAAATCAAGATTTTACAGTACCATTTACATCAGATAACGCAAGACCGGCAGTTTATGCTTTTAGCGGTGATGTATACCAAGGGTTGGATGCATACACGTTATCCGATGAAAAAATAGAAAAGTTGCAACAAACACTTAGAATTTTATCTGGACAGTACGGTATATTAAAACCATTGGATTTAATGCAGCCATATCGTTTAGAAATGGGTACTTCTTTGAAAATTGGTAGAAAGAAAAACTTGTACGAATACTGGGGCGAAAGGCTTACCGATCACCTAAATAATGAGATGGTAGAAGGTGAGTTGTTGGTGAACCTGGCAAGTAATGAGTACTATAGTGCTTTGAAACCTAAAAAAATAAAATCTGAAATTATTACTCCGGTCTTTAAAGATTGGAAAAACGATAAATTAAAGATCATCAGTTTCTTCGCTAAAAAAGCTAGAGGGGCAATGGTTAGGTATATTATAGATACCGACGCCAAATCTTTGGAAGATATTAAAGGTTTCAATTTAGATGATTATCAATTTAGTCAGGAACATACTTTAAAAGAAAATGAACCTGTCTTTATTAGATAAAATATAATCTACTCTTTTTCGTTCTTAAGTATATAAAAATACGTCTATGAAAAGGGTTGTTTTACTTGCTATTATATGTCTTGGTGTTCTATTCTCATGTACAGATAGGGATGATGAAGTTAACTTAGTCAATATTCGGGTCCAAAATAGTACAGAACTTTTTTTTAGTGAAGTACGTATAGTTGAAAATGATACTGTTTATGAGAATATTGAAGCAGGTGAATTTTCAGAATACATGGAGTTTGAAAGGGCATATGCATTTACCGCAATATCAATTCTTACAGATTCTACTAGCTTGAATTATGTGCCTGTAGAGATGTTAACGGATACTTTGCCGATAGGTTTTTATACGTATGAGATTTCTTTAGATGAAGAGAACCAGTTAGATCTGACCTTCAAAATAGATAATTAAGTTTATTTCTTTTTATTGATTTTTATTTTTTCTTCTACAGTAGGTCTTTTTTTAATTTTACGGGGTCTTCTAGTTCCGTATGAATTATTGGATATTTTTCCTTTTCTAGATTTTTTATCGCCTTTTCCCATATCTTCTTTTTTTGATTTTTGTTTATGTTAGTAATTTAAAGAAGATTTGCGTTAAAAATATGCTCATGAGAATAAAACACTAATGCAAAAGAAATTTCAACATACGCATCCGTATGAACCATTTATAAGTGAATCTACTGAAAAATTGATTGTAGGTACATTGCCGCCGCCACGTTTTACCACAGGAGATTTAAAAGAGGGCGATGTAAATTTTTGCTATGGAAGCCGTGATGGTCAGCTGTGGTCTATTTTAGATAGAATATTCAATTTAAATCTAAAATTTGAAACTACGGTTGAAGCAATAGAACAACGCAAAACATTTTTAAGAGAAAGAAAAATTGGTATTTGTGATATAGTTGCTTCTGCAGAAAGAGAAAAAATAGATGCCTCTGATATTGGTATGCAAAATATTAAATTAAGAAATATTTTAGGATATCTAGAAAAATATCCTAAAGTAACGACCTTGTTGTTTACAGGAGGCAACAGTAAAAATGGTCCTGAGTATTTTTTTAGAAAGCTTGTAAAGGAGCATGGTGTTTCTTTGTTTCCTATTTCTACAAATGTACCACGCGTACATGAGTTTATACATCCTATAACAAAAGCTATAATTAGAACAGTTTCTTTAATTGCTCCTTCTGGAGCAGCTAATAGGGCGGTAGGTAGTCTTGAAAGTTATAAGAGAATGAAAAAGGAAAACCCTAATTTCAATACATTAGATTTTAGGATACTTCAATATAGGGAGCACTTTTAAGGTGGTATAGTTTTAAAACTTCTTTAAACTAAAAAGAGTCTTGTTTTAAAAACAAGACTCTTTTACGAGAACACTATATGAAAATGAAAAATTTTATTTCTTATTAACACTGTAAAGGTAGATAGCTTATACAGTATTTTGAATTATTTGTTGTCAATACACGAGATTTTGTGGTATACTACTATGAAAATGATATTTCATTAAAATGATTCTCTAAATTCTTTTGGAATAGCGATATTTATGTTCGAATTTTAGAAAGTTTGTCGTAATGGTACGGCGTAAAGTATTTTGATATATGCAACAACAAGAAAGATTGGCAGAATTTAAGAAGTCTGTCCAAAATAAATTTAATGTTTATAATAGTCTATTCTTAAATTTACCTTACGAGAATATTGAGAATGTGGGTATGCTAATTCCGTTATTGCTCAATCAATCTGAAAAGGGGTTGAGCGATGGTCTAAACCCGAAAGAAATACTAGAGAATTTTTTCGAAAATTTTGTGGATATCAAATCAGAAAAAGAGCAGATAGACTTTATGTTTCGTATTATACAGTATGTAGAGAGACAAGTGGTACTTTATGATAGTGTAGAAGATGCTGCTTTCCCAAAACTGCACAAACATTCAAGTTCTTTGTCTTTAAAAGATTATTTTCAATTAGTCGAAAAAAATAATTCTTGGGATACCATTTGGGATAAGTTGAGCACATTCAGTGCGCGTATTGTTCTAACGGCACACCCCACTCAATTTTATACACCTGCAGTTTTAGATATTATTACAAACCTTAGAACATTAATTTTAGAAGATAAAATTGATGAAATAGATGTTGGGTTACAGCAATTAGGGTTAACCTCTTTGATCAATGCTAAAAAACCTACACCTTTAGATGAGGCTAAGAATATTATTTACACACTAAGGCATGTATATTATGATGCTATTGGTGATATGTACGCATATATTAAAGGTAGTACAGGCTCTAAGCAATTTGAAAATCATGATATTGTAAAATTAGGTTTTTGGCCAGGTGGTGATAGGGATGGTAACCCATTTGTGACTGCTGATATTACTAGA
>NZ_JBDVOT010000049.1:0-22115 GCF_039968975.1 Maribacter sp.
CCACCTAGAAAACCTAAGCCAAAAATAACCCAGATACTAGTACTTGTAGCTATAGTATCTTGACCCTGGGTAAGCAATTCTCTATTCTTTAAGTCTAATCGTAACTTTTGCCCCAGCGCTAGACTTCTATCATCAACTGTAGTTATAATCTCAGCTTTAGAACCGTCTAACGTAAAGATGAACTTTTTATCCATTGGAATACAAACCTCCTCACATACTTGAAAGAATAAATCAACATCAATCTGATTAATTGCTTTATCTAATATTTTAATACGCTGTGTAAAAGTGGCATTGTCTTTAAAATACGTTTCTTCAACCTCAAAAATTTCACTGTATTCTTTAATAGTTTCACTTTCCGTAGTGCCATCTATTAGTTCATAAATAGTTCCATGGCCGTTATAGGTGAACTCACTTGGCAAAGAACCAAATTCCGAAGTAAATTGAGAGTACATATGCCAGCCATCTAAGATTTTAGCCTGCATCACCAGCTCATATTCCGTATCAGAGATTTTATTTATATGATGTTCCCAAACTACGGGTTCATCTTCAGTTTGTGCGAAAGTACCAAGCGGCAAAACGACAATAAAAAGTAGTAAAGCTAAAAATCTAATCATGTAATTCTATTTTTAATATCTCCTGGGCAGTATCGTCAACTCTAAAACGATGATCTGCACGCATGCCAATAACCCAAACAATTTGCTCACCAGAGCATAACAACCAAGTTTTTTCTTTAGACAAGACATCTACTTTCTCATCTTTAAAAAACTTTGACAATTTCTTTTTACGATTTAATCCTAATGGATAAAAATAGTCGCCCGTTTTCCATTTTCTTACTGTTAACGGATACTTTAATGTATTCTTTTGAATATATATTACGGTATCTGAATTATCATAACGTTCTGAAACGACAGAAAATTTTAAGTTTACGGGCAGGTTCAAAGGTACTTCTTCTTCAGTAATGTAGTACTCTTGCGTATCTAATTTAGTTTCTATTTTGGAAGACAAAATCAATACCTCACGATTTTTCACCAGCACATGAGTACTAGAAACTAATTGCTTACCCGAAAGACCGTCTAACAACGCCTCTAAATTTTCTATCTCCTTGAATCCGTAAGCACTGAACAAACCAAATAGATAGGTAGCCAAAGGTTGTAATTCTTTTAGTTTCGCTATTTCAATTTCTACTCTACCGTTATTTTCTATAAAAAGTTCTTGTTTCAATTTTTGAAGATATGCCGACGCAATAACTTCGGTTTGCTTCAAATAATCTAAGGTGTTTTTAAAATTATCTGAAAAGGTAGGATGCAGTTCATTCAACTTGGGTATAATCTCTAACCTAATTTTATTACGCAAATACTTGGCATCAGCATTACTAGCATCTTCTCGCCATTGCATGTGTTGATCATTTGCGAAGGACTTTAATTCTTGCCTTGTAAATGGTAATAAGGGTCTTCGTATATTATTTATTTTAGCGGGAATTCCCGTTAGACCTTCAATACCGGTACCTCTAGATAAATTGATTAAAAAAGTTTCTAAATTATCATTGGCATGATGTGCAGTTAACAGATATGAACTATTATGATCTACTAATAACTGATCAAACCAAGCATAACGCAGTTCCCGTGCCGCCATTTGCACAGAGACCCTGTGCTGATTAACATAACCAAGAGTATCAAAATGAGTTACAAAAAACGGTTTTTCTATTTTTTTAGCATATTCGCGCACAAAACTTTCATCACCATCACTGGCTTTGCCTCGTAATCTAAAATTACAATGTGCTATAGAAAAATTCAAATTTGTTTGATGGCACAGTTTTACAAGTACAGAACTATCAAGACCACCACTACATGCAATGATGAAATGAGATTCTAGCAATTCTGGAAAAGAATCCTCAATATGTTTTTTGAATGTCTTTAACACAAACCAAAGGTAACGAAGTCCTATAATTTAAATAGAAAGCCTAAGAATAATTTAACTTGCAATGATGTATGCAGTCTTACGAAATCACCTTTTCAAAAGAGTCCACTTTTGCAGCAAAAACTTTAGCCAACTCTTCATTGGTAATACCTTTTTCTTCATCAAAATTTTTGCCATATTTAGGCAACGAGAAAGATTCTACCACCGTACCTTGAAATCTAGTAAGCATTTTCTCTGCAACTTCAAGTGCACCTATTGCTCCTCTACCACCACCAGATGTAGCCATTAACAATATCTTTTTATCAGCAAGAAATTTAGAATCTAATCTAGATAACCAATCTAAGGTATTTTTAAAGTACGCAGAAGGATAACTATTGTGCTCGTTAACAGAAATTACCAACCCCTTTGCATTTGTAATTTCATTTTTAAATTCAACCAAAGAATTAGAGAATCCGTTTTCATTTTCTATATCTTGACTATACATAGGAAAAGGGTATTTTGACATATCTCGCAACTTCACTTCTTGCCCTTTTAACAGACTAGCCGTATACTTTACCAATTTGTAATTAATGGATACTGAAGAATTGCTACCTGCAAATGCTAAAACATAACTCATAGACCTATTTTTATGTGTGATTGCGAATTTAATTCAATTACAGTGAACCTTAGAATATTTTATCTAATTTTGCGGCTTTAAACATCCAAACATACTGTTTTATAAGTATATAGGATATAATTGTGATAATGAGCAACTCTAAGTCAAGATTGTTTTTTCTAGATGCCATAAGAGCATGGGCTATCTTAATGATGCTACAAGGTCATTTTATAGATGGACTTTTAGACAATGCCTTTAGAGACGATACGAATATGCTATTCAGTACTTGGAAGTATTTTAGAGGAATTACCGCTCCGGTATTCTTTACCGTATCCGGATTCATATTTACATTTTTACTCATTAGATCTAAACAAACCGGCTGGTCAAACCCACGAGTAAAGAAAGGTATTAAACGCGGATTTGAATTATTGGTAATTGCATACCTTTTGCGTATGAACATTTTTGGTTTGTTCAAAGGTGAAGTTTATGACTCGTTCTATTTGGTAGACGTGTTGCACTGTATAGGACTATCTTTATTATTTATTATTGGTTTTTATATTCTAACATTTGCAAAGCAAAAATGGATTTTCCCCACCATACTGGCATCTACCACCCTTTTACTATTTATTTTTGAACCTATATACAAAACATCAAGTTTTGAGTTTTTACCACAAATATTTGCTAACTACTTAACTAAGGCAAATGGATCGGTATTCACCATAATACCTTGGCTAGGCTATGCAACAATAGGTAGTTTTATGTCCGTTATATTTTCCAAATACCAAGACAGCAAAAACCTTTACAACTACATTGTACCAGCGTATATAGTAACCGGACTATCATTACTATTTCTTTCTTCAGATTTTTTCCTTGCCATTTATGATGCTACGGGTATAGCATTGTTTCAAGCCATATTCAATAACAATTATTTATTCATTCGCTTAGGTGATGTACTTATTGTTTTTTCCATATTTATACTATTAAGAAAATTCTTGATGAACGCTACCTGGTTAAGAATAGGTCAAAGCACGTTATCTATATACATTATACATTTCATTATTCTGTATGGTAGCTTTACCGGTTTAGGCTTATATAGATTCTTTCACCATTCTTTGAATCCGTACCTTGTTGTTCCCGGAGCAATATTATTCATGTTTGCAAGCACATATTTAGCCTTAAAATATGAGAACCATAAAGTGGAGATTAAAGCCAACATAAGCTCAGTTTTATCGTCTACAAGGATTTACTTAGAGCAATTTGCAATTATAGCTTTTGAAGTATTAAGAACAGCTACAGAAAAAGTATTGCGTGTGTTGGGGCTGATCAAGAACTAACCATAGTATTATACTAAGCTTATACAAAACAAAAAAGGCAGCCAAATGGCTGCCTTTTTCAGTACTATATTATTCTATCTACTTAAACATGCAAAGCACGATCATCAGTAGCAGCTAACGCCGCCTCTTTAACAGCTTCTGCATATGTAGGGTGAGCGTGGCTCATTCTAGAAATATCTTCAGCAGATGCTCTAAATTCCATAGCTGTAACCGCTTCTGCAATTAAATCTGCACAACGAGCACCAACCATATGAACACCTAAAACTTCATCGGTGTTTTTATCTGCAAGTATTTTTACAAATCCGTCAGTATCCATACTTGCTCTAGCACGACCTAAGGCACGCATAGGAAATTGACCTACTTTGTACGCTACACCTGCATCTTTAAGTTCCGCTTCTGTTTTACCAACAGCGGCAACCTCTGGCCACGTATATACTACACCAGGTATTAGGTTATAATCAATATGTGGTTTTTGACCAGCTAATATCTCTGCAACCAAAGTACCTTCTTCTTCTGCCTTGTGAGCTAACATAGCGCCTTTAATAACATCACCGATAGCATAAATATTATCAACATTTGTTTTCAAATGTCCGTCAACTATCACCTTACCTCTTTCATCAAGTTTAACACCAGCGGCATCAACATTTAATCCATCAGTATATGGCTTTCTACCAACGGCAACCAAACAATAGTCACCTTCAAAAACAACCTCTTCGCCTTTTTTGTTATCAGCCTTTACAATTACCTGATCACCTTTTCTTTCAACAGATTTTACTTTATGCGATAGCGCAAATTTCACTTTTTGCTTCTTCAACACTTTAGTAAGTTCTTTAGAAAGTGCAGCATCCATTCCTGGAATAATACGATCCATAAACTCAACCACAGTAACATCTGCACCAAGTCTTTTGTAAACCTGACCCAATTCAAGACCAATTACACCACCACCAATAACAATCATATGCTTTGGTACTTCTTTAAGCTCTAAAGCTTCGGTAGATGTAATAATACGTTCTTTATCTAATTTGATAAAAGGTAAAGTTGAAGGTTTAGAACCAGTTGCTATAATAATATTTTTAGCTTCTATCTCTTCGGTCTTACCATCGTTTTTCTTAATTGAAACATGCGTAGCATCTTTAAAACTACCCAAACCTTCATAAACCGTAATCTTGTTCTTGTCCATCAAGAACTCAATACCTTTTGTAGTTTGGTCAACAACACCTTGTTTACGGGCAATCATTTTTTCCAAGTTTACTTTAATCTCACCAGGAATTTCAATACCATGATCATCAAAATGTTTAATGGCATCTTCATAATGATGCGAAGAATCTAACATCGCCTTAGAAGGAATACACCCAACATTTAAACATGTTCCGCCTAAAGTGGAATATTTTTCAATTATTGCAGTTTTCATTCCTAGTTGCGCACAACGTATAGCTGCCACATATCCTCCAGGTCCTGAGCCTATAATGGCTACATCATATTGATCCATAAATTTTATTTTCTAATGTCTTACAAAATTAATACTATTTTTAGTTTTAGAACTCATTTTAATATATTGTTTAGAAGCGAAAATGTTAGCTTTTACAACAGTTTATTGCAGTTTTTAATCATTTTGAAAGAAATATGCATTAAAAAGCCAAATAGTCTCATAAAAGACCATAGTTCTAAATCTCACTGAAATATAAAAAGTTATTAAAGCGGTATAGCCGTTGAATGTTTCACCTCTTTTATGGTAAATGAACTTTGAGTACTACCTATATGACTCATAGTCGTTAATTTATTCACCATAAAATTTCTGTAGGCATCCATATCTTGCACATGTATTTTTAAAAGGTAATCATAGTCTCCACTTAAATGATGACATTCAACCACTTCTTGCAAACGCATTACTTGCGCTTCAAATTGAGCAATATTATCTTTTACGTGCTGCACCAATTTTACATGACAGAATACCGTAAAATTCCTATCTACAACAGCCTTATCCACTAACGCCACATAACTTCTAATTGCCCCTACCCTTTCTAACCTTTTAATACGCTCATAGATAGCCGTAGTTGAAAGCCCTAATTTTAAAGCATACTCTTTGGTCGTCTTTTTACTATCTGCCTGTAACAGTGCCAAAAGGCTATTATCTACCTTATCTAATTTCATAATGATTGATATTCTAACAGTTACATCAAAGTTAGTTAATATTAGAATTAAAATCTAAAATAAAATTATTATTAGTTTTAAAAACTATTTTACAGACTTTATCTTGACAATTTTACAATCTAAAAGTAATTTTACTAGACATTCAAATGGTAAGTAAAACAATATTTACCAAAAACATTTTGATCAGTATTTAATGCTATGCCTCGCTGGATTGCCCCGAGGATATTCACTTAAAATAATACCCCATGAGCCAAAAAAGCAGTAACGACTTACAAGATTTACAATACTTCGGAGAATATGGCGTAGTAAATCCTTCAATTTCAGATTCATCAACCTATACCTTTATATCGGCAAAAACAATGTTCGATACTTTTGAAGGCAATACAGAGGGTTGTTATCTATATAGTAGACATTCATCACCTTCCAATTTATATTTAGGCGAAGCACTGGCTGCTTTAGAAGGTACTGAAAGTGCTAATGTTACGGCTAGCGGCATGGGAGCTATTACAGCGGTTATATTACAAGTATGTAATGCCGGCGACCATATTATAAGTAGTAGAACTATCTATGGCGGCACCTATGCATTTATGAAAAATTTCTTGATCAAATTTGGAATAAAAACTACATTTCTTGATATCACTGATCTTGATGCCGTAGCAAATGCCGTTACACCGAATACTAAAATGATTTATTGCGAAAGTGTAAGCAACCCGCTTTTAGAAGTTGCCGACATCTCTGCACTATCTAATATTGCCAAGAAAAACGAACTGCCCTTGGTAGTAGACAACACCTTCTCTCCACTAACGATATCACCTGCTAAATTAGGTGCAGACATCGTAATTCACAGTCTAACCAAATTCATTAATGGAACAAGCGATTGTGTTGCAGGTGCAGTTTGTGGAACTTCAGATTTCTGCCTTAGTCTTAAAGATGTAAATAATGGAGCTGGTATGCTTTTAGGTAGCACTTTAGACAGTATGCGTGCAGCATCGATTCTAAAAAATATGCGCACCCTACATATAAGAATGAAGAAGCACAGTGAAAATGCACAATACTTGGCAGAGAATTTTGAAAAAGACGGATTACGAGTTGTGTACCCAGGATTACCCTCTCACCCTGGACATTTAATCATGGAAGATCAAATGAATCCTGAATACGGATATGGCGGATTAATAACCTTGGATGTAAAAAGCTTAGAGAATGCCAATGCGCTTATGGAATTGATGCAAGAAAGAAAGCTAGGATACCTAGCAGTGAGCCTAGGGTTCTACAAAACATTATTTAGCGCACCGGGAAGCTCAACATCATCAGAAATTCCGTTAGAAGAACAAGAGGAAATGGGGCTAGGCAACGGACTAATTAGATTTTCTATAGGATTAGATGACGATATTCAAAGAACATATTCCTTGATGAAAAAATGCCTTATAGATCTTAATATACTGGATATCAAAAGCATTAACGTCTAAGATTTCGATTCTAAAACGGGTTTGCACATCCGTTACAGAAATCGTAATATTACGTAGAAACCAAACTCTCTTTTAATGTCAGACCAAATTACCAATGAACACAGGGAAAACGAGCATATCGTAGACAATAAAGAATTAAGCATTTTTGCTGCTTTAATTCCGGTTATAGCCCTTGTTGCCATGTTGGCATATAATGTTTATGTTTTTGGTGATGACGCTTTAAGCGGATCTAATCAATTCATACTTTTATTAGGTGGCGCAGTAGCAGCAATTGTTGGTTTTATGAACAAAGTTTCATACAAACAAATGATTGCTGAAGTAGAAGAGAATATTAGATCAACCACAGGTGCCCTTCTTATACTCTTAATGGTTGGTGCGTTAGCAGGCACCTGGCTAATTAGCGGTATCATTCCTGCAATGATTTATTACGGACTACAAATTTTAAACCCTACTATTTTCTTGGCGGCATGTGTAATTATATGTGCTATCATTTCTGTAGCCACAGGCAGTAGCTGGACGACATCTGCTACCGTAGGTATAGCGTTAATAGGTATTGGCGAAGCTTTGGGCATCTCATTAGGTATGACCGCTGGAGCAGTTTTATCTGGTGCTTATTTTGGAGATAAACTTTCTCCTTTAAGTGATACCACAAACTTAGCTCCTGCTATGGCAGGTGGAGAATTGTTCTCACATATAAAATATATGATGTGGACAACAGTACCTACAATTACCGTTACCCTAATCGTATTTTTAATCATAGGTTTTAGTTTAGAGACTAACGGAGAAGCTGATGTTGATGCAATTTTAGCCTCTATAGATGCTTCATTTGATATTAACGGATGGTTGTTTCTCGTACCAATTGCTGTTGTCGGTTTAATCGTTAAAAAAACACCTCCTCTAGCAGCATTATTAATCGGAACATTATTAGCCGCTATTTTTGCTTTAATTTTTCAACCAGAAGTTGTTGCAGGCATTACGGGAGCATCAGAATTAAGCTTTCAGTCCGGATATCAAGGAATATTAAAAGCCATCACCGTTAACACCGATGTCCCAACGGATAATAAGGCATTAAGTGATTTGTTTTCTTCAAAAGGAATGACAGGTATGCTAGGTACAATTTGGTTGATTATTTGCGCTATGTTTTTTGGCGGAATAATGGACGGAATTGGCGCATTGTCAAGAATTACAAAATCATTGCTGAAAATGGCCAAATCTACATTCGGGCTATTCTTTAGTACGGGTATTAGTTGTATTGTATTAAACGGTACGGCATCTGACCAATATTTAGCAATTGTTGTACCGGGAAAAATGTTCTCAAAAGCATTTAAAGATAGAGGTCTAGCACCTGAAAACTTAAGTAGAACACTAGAAGATACAGGTACGGTAACATCTGTATTAATACCTTATAACACTTGCGGAGCTTATCACAGTGGTGTATTGGGCGTAGGTGTAGCTGAATATTTCGTTTACGCGATCTTCAATTGGCTAAGTCCAATTATGACATTCATATTCGCCGGATTAAATATTAAGATTAAAAGACTTGCTTCAAAATAAAGTCAAAATTCCATTTTTATTTTATTCACACCTTAGAGCATATCGTATTATTAATTTGATAATTGTACAGCCTAAAAATTTTGTGATTATTACTAAAACAATACTATTCCTTTAGCTATTCAAAATAGTTATTCTAGCATTGAAAATTCTAATTTAGAAAGTCTGTAATCCTTCTTTCATGTGTTAATTTTGTGTTTTAATAAATAATAAAACGAAAACATATTATGGCATTTGTAGGAAAAAAATTCCCAAATATTAGTGTTAACGCAATGAATGACATGGGCGATACTTTTAAACTTAATGTTTTAGAAGAAGCTCAAAAAAATAATAAAAAAGTGGTTCTTTTCTGGTACCCAAAAGATTTCACTTTTGTATGCCCAACAGAACTTCACGCTTTTCAAGCAGCCATTGGTGAGTTCGAAAAAAGAAATACAATTGTAATAGGTGCATCTTGTGATACTCCAGAAGTACACTTTGCATGGTTAAGCACAGATAAGGACAACGGTGGTATTGAAGGTGTAACATACCCAATATTAGCAGATAGCAACCGTAACCTTTCTAGCGTTTTAGGTATTTTAGATATCCAAAACGAAGTATATGACGAAGAAACAGAAACTGTTCAGGTTGAAGGAGACAACGTTACTTATAGAGCTACATATATTATTGATGAAGAAGGTGTAGTACAACACGAAAGCATCAACAATATGCCTTTAGGTAGAAATGTTGGTGAGTATTTACGTTTGGTAGATGCTTTAACTCACGTTCAAGAAAAAGGTGAAGTTTGCCCTGCAAACTGGGAAGAAGGCAAAGAAGCTATGTCTGCAGATAGAGACGGCGTTGCTAGCTACCTTTCTGCTCACGCAAACTAAATAGAATATATAATGAACATGAAGTTTATGCTTCATGTTCATTTTTTTAATCCTTAAAACGCTTTAGTTATGTTATTAGAATTAGAACAAGATAATTTACAGGAAATCATTGATAACAACCCTAATGTTGTTGTACAATATTCTGCTACCTGGTGTGGTAACTGTAGAATCATGAAGCCAAAATTCAAAAAAGAAGCTTCACAAAACGAGAATATTACATTTGTATTGGCAGATGCAGAGAAATTTCCTGAATCTAGAAAGTTAGCAGACGTAAGTAACTTACCAACATTTGCTTCTTTTGAAAAAGGTAAAATTAAAAATCAGGTTCAGACAAATAAGTATGACCTATTAAAAGATTTGATCAGTGAGATTACCCATAATTAAATTACTGACAGAGTTCATTGAAGAAAAAGACAGCGATTTCATTCTAGAGACCATTGAGACCTTAGAAGCACTTACAGAGCTACCTTCATTAAAAGATGAAGAGCTTGATGTAATCGGCGAACTTATTTCTAATATGTACGGTGCCATAGAAGTTGCCAAGAGCATAGAACAAGGCACACCAAAGAAAGATGCTATGAACCAATTTATGAAGCGTGTTTTAGGCTCCATAGACAAGTAATAGCAATTTAAAATAAACAAAGTCCTTTCCTTTATGAAAGGACTTTTTTTATCATATTCCCGCTCGTTTCCACTTTATATTTTATAATTTCACAAACTCAATTATAAAAAGACAAAAGTTATGGCTTCGGTTACACTAAAAGGGAACGAAATACACACACTAGGAACTTTACCTGCAAATGGCGGAAAGGCTCCAGAATTTCAATTAACTAAGAATGACTTATCTACTGTAAAACTTTCAGATTATGAAGGTTCTAGAGTAGTATTAAATATTTTCCCAAGTGTTGATACAGGCACTTGCGCTCAATCTGTACGTCAATTTAATCAAGAGGCTGCTGAATTGGATAACACTATAGTACTTTGTATTTCTAAAGATTTACCATTTGCACAAGCTAGATTTTGTGGTGCGGAAGGGATAGAGAATGTTGAAATGCTTTCAGACTTTAAAGATGGTAATTTTGGAAAAGGTTACAACGTAGCATTTTCAGACGGACCTTTAGCTCCACTACTTTCAAGAGCAGTTGTAGTAGTTGACGAAAAAGGAAAAGTATTGTATTCTGAGCAAGTTGCAGAAACTACAGAAGAGCCAAACTACAAAGCAGCGTTAGAGGCGTTAATGAACTAAAAAACAAAGGACACTCATGCCCAAAGAATCCTTTCTGGTAAATCGTATTAAAAGTGTTGGCTTTGCCTTAAAGGGAGCCTTCCTTTTAATACGCACCGAAGCTAGTATCAAAATTCAAGTTTTCATTGCTATAGTAATGACTGCTGCAGGTTTTTATTTTGACATCTCAAATACGGAGTGGATTCTTCAAATATTTGCTATTGCACTTGTTTTAGGAATTGAGGGAATGAATACGGCAGTAGAAAAAATTGCTGATTATATTCAGCCAGAATTTGATGTAAAAATTGGGTTTATAAAGGATATATCAGCAGGTGCCGTAATGTTAGTTTCTATCGCATCAACCATTATTGGTCTTATCATTTACCTCCCAAAGGTAATTTAGAGTAGTCCATAGCTTATCGTAAATTTGTAATTTAGCATCAGAATTAAGTTTTAATGGCAAAAAAGGCAACTAAATCAAAGCCAAAACCTACTAAAAAACGAGCACCGTTTAAATTATCCAAACAGAATAAAATCATTTTGGGTAGTTTGCTAATGCTCTTTAGTATTGCGCTATTCTTTTCTTTTATATCTTTTTATTTTAACTGGCAAGATGATCAAAGTCTTTTGTCAGAGTTTAAAGACCGTAATGAACTGGCAAAAAACTTACTGAATAAATTTGGAGCAAGCATTAGTCACTTTTTCATGTACAAGGGCTTTGGTGTAGCTTCTCTAATTTTCCCTTTTCTTGTTTGTATTACAGGTATTTATCTTTTTCTAGGGCTCTCGTTAAAGGCATTGTTCAAAAAATGGATTTGGGGTTTGTTATTTGTTATTTGGATTTCTATTGCCCTAGGTTTTTTTGCTACCACCAACCCACTATTAGGCGGACTTATAGGTTTTGAAATGAACGATTTCTTGCAGGACTACGCTGGTAAAATTGGTGTACTACTGTTGTTGGTTTTCGGACTCATATTTATTCTAGTTAGATTATTTGAAGTTACACCTGAAGGTATTTCTTCATTCTTTAAAACTAGGAAAGAAGCTATTTCTACAGAGTTTAAAGCCAACCAAGAACGTAAGGCCAATAAAAAGAAAGAACAAAAAGAGCAAGAAGATATTATTACCACTTCCTTAGAAGAAGAAGCTCCAGTTATTGTAGACACTTATACTCACAAAGCAGAAATTCCTCATTTAGAAAAAGAGGAAAAAATTAAAGATTTTGAAGTAACCATACCAGAACCTGAACCAGAAGAAAGTTTGGCTATGGAGGTAGAATCGGTTGTTGAAGAACCTGAAGAAGTAGATGTACTTGCCAATAAGCTTGTAGATGATTTTGGTGAATTTGACCCAACATTAGAATTAGGGAATTACAAATTTCCACATATTGATCTTTTAGACCAACACGGCACAACCGGTGGCATTACTATTAATCAAGAGGAATTAGAGGAAAACAAAAATAAGATTGTTGAAACTCTAAAAAATTACAAGATAGGTATCGCCCAAATTAAGGCAACTATTGGCCCTACAGTTACTTTGTATGAAATAGTACCTGAAGCAGGCGTTAGAATATCAAAAATTAAAAACCTTGAAGATGATATCGCACTTTCATTGGCTGCTTTAGGTATACGTATCATCGCCCCCATTCCAGGTAAAGGAACTATAGGTATAGAGGTGCCAAATAAGAATTCCTCTATAGTATCTATGCGTTCTGTAATAGCCTCTAGCAAGTTTCAGAAAGCTGAAATGGAGCTGCCAATTGCATTTGGTAAAACTATTAGTAACGAAACCTTTGTAGTTGATTTGGCAAAAATGCCTCACATGTTAATGGCAGGTGCTACAGGACAAGGTAAATCTGTAGGTTTAAATGCGGTTTTAACCTCATTATTATACAAAAAACATCCAGCAGAGGTAAAATTCATTTTGGTCGATCCTAAGAAAGTTGAACTTACACTTTATAACAAAATAGAACGTCATTTCCTGGCTAAGCTTCCAGACTCAGATGAAGCAATTATCACAGATAATACAAAAGTAATTCATACACTGAATTCGCTATGTATTGAAATGGATAATAGATATGAGTTGTTGAAACTGGCTATGGTGCGTAACCTAAAAGAATACAACACCAAATTCAAGGCTAGAAAACTGAACCCGAACGACGGACACAAATTCTTACCTTACATTATATTGGTTATTGATGAATTTGCCGATTTGATCATGACAGCCGGTAAAGAGGTAGAAACTCCCGTAGCAAGACTTGCACAGTTAGCAAGGGCAATTGGTATTCATTTAATCATTGCAACGCAAAGACCATCTGTAAACGTTATTACAGGTATTATTAAAGCCAACTTCCCTGCAAGGTTAGCATTTAGAGTAACTTCTAAAATAGATTCAAGAACCATTTTAGATACCGCAGGTGCAGATCAATTGATCGGTAGAGGTGATATGTTATTTACACAAGGTAATGATGTCACACGTATTCAATGTGCTTTTGTTGATACTCCCGAGGTTGCTAAAATAACGGAATTCATTGGTAGTCAGAGAGCTTACCCAGAAGCGCACGAACTACCTGAGTATGTTGGTGAGGATTCTGGCACGAGTCTTGATAATAACGTATCTGAAAGGGATTCTAAGTTTCGCGAAGCTGCAGAAGTTATCGTAATTGCACAGCAAGGTTCAGCCTCATTAATTCAACGTAAATTGAAATTAGGGTACAACAGAGCCGGTAGAATTATTGATCAATTAGAAGCAGCAGGAATTGTAGGTCCGTTTGAAGGCAGTAAAGCCAGACAAGTTTACGTGGCAGATATGGTTGCCCTCCAACAAATATTGGATAACGAATAATATTAAAAAGAGATGAAGAAGATTATTATTGTATTGACGATTATGCTTACAGCAACATTTGCAAACGCACAAAGTTCTGATAAAGCAAAAGCATTACTAGATGAAGTTTATAATAAAGTACAAAGTTATGACAACATCTTCGTAGATTTTAAATTCGATTTAAAAAACGCCGATGCCGGCATTAATCAAGAGACAAGAGGTGATGTTACCCTTGCAGGCAACAAATACATGTTTAACTATTTAGGATCTCAGCAAATTTTTGACGGTAACAAAGTATATACTATTGTTCCAGAAAATGAAGAGGTTACCATTGAAGACCAATCTGAAGATGAAAATGCGATGACGCCTTCAAAAATGTTAACTTTTTACAAACAAGGACACAACTATGCTTGGGATATTCTTCAAAATATTCAAGGAAGAAAAATACAGTATGTAAAACTGACCCCTATCGATTCTGATACTGAAATAAAATCTAGATTATTAGGTATTGACATGGGCACTAAGCACATTTACAACTTAATTGAAACAGGTAAGAACGGAACAAAAACTACGATCACTGTTAATTCTTTTAAAACAGATCAAACTTTGTCCAAAACCTTATTTACTTTTGACGAAGCTAAATATAAGGATGAAGGTTATTTCATTATAAGAAATTAGAACTATTGAGAATACTAGACCGATATATCCTATCAAGGTTCGTCTTTAATTTTGTCAGTTCGTTTGTAATATTGATGTTCATCTTCATATTTCAAACGATTTGGCTTTTTATTGATGATTTAGCTGGCAAAGGTCTAGATATTGTTATCATTGGTAAGTTTCTCTTCTATTTAATGCCAGACCTTACTGAAAAAGTACTACCCTTAACAGTACTTTTATCCTCCATTTTAACTTTTGGATCTATAGCTGAGAATTATGAATTTGCCGCAATGAAGGCATCTGGTATTTCCCTTCAACGATCAATGCTAAGTTTGATCATTTTTGTGACTATTTTAGGCGGTGTCACTTTTTTCTTTGCCAATAACGTTATTCCTTTATCACAACGTAAAATATATAATTTACGCAGAAACATTGCTAAGGTAAAACCCGCAGCTGTAGTCTCTGAAGGTGTTTTTAGTGATTTTGAAGGCATGAATATTAAGGTTGATGAAAAGTATGGCGATAATGACCGCTTTCTTAAAAACGTCATCATTCACACAAAATCGGCAAACAATATCAACACCAGAGTAATCAAATCCAATACTGGTGAATTAATAAGTAGTGAAGATTCTGATGTGATACAATTGGTATTGAAAGACGGTCACATGTACCAAGATGTGGAAACGAAGAGCAACGACAAAAAAATGAAGTTTCCGTTCGCTCAAGCCGATTTCGACACTTATACCATGAATATTGAAATTCCGGAAATCAATAACGACGAGTTAGAGGAAGAAAGAGATATCAGTACTGACAAAATGAAGAACATATCTCGTCTAACAAAAGATATTGATTCATTACGCGGAGACAATTACCGTATAGTTCGTGCATTTTCTAAAAATATTGAAGGCAGAACAGGAATGTTTGCACCGTTGATGGCTAAAAACAAGGACACTACCAAAACAAAAATGGTGTCTAAAAAAGATTCTATCATAGCATCTAAGGCTGCTTTAGCCAAAAAAAATATCGCCCTTCAAGATTCTATAGACGATAATTTTTTAGTGTTATTTCCAGACTGGCAACAAATACAAATTTTAAGCAGTGCCAAAAACGCTACCACTAGTATTCTAGGTACCGTAAGCGGCAAAAAAGAAGAAATGCAAAAGAGATATAAAATCTACAATATGCATATTCTTTCGTTACATAATAAATACGCATTGGCATTCTCATGTATCATACTTTTCTTTGTTGGGGCTCCGTTGGGCGCTATTATTAGAAAAGGTGGGTTAGGCTTACCTATGGTCATCGCCATTGTATTGTTCTTAATTTATTATTTCATTGGTGTTTTTGCAGGAAATTATGCCAAAGAAGGTAATATTCACCCAATGCTAGGTGCGTGGCTTTCTACACTGATTATGTTACCATTAGGTGTTGTATTAACGAAAAGAGCGACGGAAGATAAGGGAATGATGGATTTCGGATTTATAGCCGATTTCTTCAAAAAAATATTTAAGAAAAAAGATAAAGCTGATTCATAGACATGACAGATCCTAGTACTATACAATTGAATACGATAGAAGAAGCGATTGAAGATATACGCGCCGGTAAAGTAATTATCGTTGTTGATGATGAAAATCGTGAAAATGAAGGAGATTTTTTGGCTGCAGCAGAACTTGCTACACCAGAAACGGTCAATTTTATGGCTACCCATGGTAGAGGTCTTATTTGCGCTCCTTTAACTGAGGGCCGATGTAAGGATTTAGGCTTACATATGATGGTGAGCACTAATACAGATCCATTAGAGACCGCATTTACCGTATCAGTAGATTTAAGGGGAAAAGGGGTTACTACAGGTATTTCGGCGAGTGACAGGTCTAAAACCGTTATTGCATTGACTGAAAGCGATACCAAACCACATGATTTAGCAAGACCGGGACATATATTCCCTTTAGTAGCTAAAGAAGGTGGCGTATTACGTAGAACAGGGCACACAGAAGCTGCAATTGATTTTGCTCGATTAGCAGGATTACAACCCGCAGGTATTATCGTAGAAATCATGAACGAAGATGGAACCATGGCCCGCCTACCCCAGTTGGTAGAAGTCGCTAAAAAGTTTGATCTAAAGATTGTTTCCATTGAATCTCTTGTTGCATACAGAATGGAGCATGATAGTTTAATTGATAAAGAAGTTGATTTTGAAATCACCACTCGTTTTGGTGAGTTTAGATTAAGAGCATACAAGCAGACCACAAATAACCATATCCACATTGCCTTGACAAAAGGTTCATGGTCTTCAGAAGATAAAATCTTAACCAGAATCAACTCTACCCTGATCAACAATGACATCTTAGGAACATTGACACATAACCCAGATGAAAAATTAGAGGATATGTTCAACAAAATTAACAAAGAGGGCAAAGGAGCCATTGTATTCATTAATCAAGACTCAGAATCACTTAATTTACTTTCTAGACTAAAAGAGCTCAAAGAACTTCAAAAACAAGGCGTTCACAAGGCACCAAAAATAGAAATGGACAATCGTGATTTCGGTATTGGAGCTCAAATCTTACATGATTTAGGTATTCACAAAATGAAACTGATGACCAATAGTACTCAAGCTAAGCGCGTAGGTATTGTAGGTTACGGCTTGGAGATTGTTGAATACGTATCGTACTAATAAATCTAAGAAAACTTAGAAAGCACCTCTTTCATTTTTGAAGCGCGTTCCGCAACTTGTTCTTCTGTCCAACTTAGTTTTACTAAGCAAGAGATGGTTCTACCTATCCATGTATCAGATTTTGAAAAGTCAGATTTAGAGTAGTCAGGCAATTGACTTACAACCTCTTGCGGCAATTTACCTAAAGATCTTTTAGAGGTTAAGTGCTCCCATTTTTTATAGTAATGCCAATTATTATCGAACCAGTAAAAACAAGCATCAACACCAGCTTCACCTAAAGCTGTATGAGCTGCTTTGGCTAATTCTTGTGTTGGCAGAAAGAACGATAAAAATGAATAGTTTTCCACACCACCAGCTGGCACCTTTCTAAATGTAATGTTATCTAGAGGAGATAATGTATTTCTTAAAATCGAATAATTTTTTTCTTGGATGGCTAAGAAATCATCTAAGCGCTCTATTTGTGCACAACCAACAGCGGCGTGTAATTCTGAAATTCTGAAGTTATATCCCAAAAAAGGATGTGTTTCTGCCCCTCTATTATTACCTACATGGTCATGACCATGATCTGAGTAATGATCGGCATTTGTTTTATACTGTTCATTATTGGTTATGATAGCTCCGCCTTCTCCACAAGTAATGGTTTTTACATAGTCAAAAGAAAAACAACCTAAGTCACCATAACTACCCAAGGGCTTACCCTCAAAACTTCCCCCTATGGCTTGACAAGCATCTTCTAACAACAACAAGTTATGTTTATCGCAAATATCTTTTAAAGCGCTTAAATCCGCCATAGAGCCGCACATATGCACTGGCATTACTACTTTTGTCTTATCGGTTATAGCATTTTCAACTGCTGTAGGGTCTAACGTCAGCGTATCATCTACATCTACCAAGATAGGAATTGCACCAATAGCCAAAATAGATTCAAAACTAGCTACAAAAGTAAAGGTGGGCATAATTACCTCATCTCCCGCTCCAATACCTGCACTAGCCAAGCCCACCGTCAGCGCTGCAGTACCACTACTTACCAATTGCGCATATTTTGAGTCCATACGTTTTGCCAAAGCTTCTTCAAGCTCCAACGCCTTCCAATGGTTGTTACGCATACCATCAAAGCCGTAGCGCATTAAAACACCTGAATCCAAAACATCCTGAACTTGACCTTTTTCACTCTCTCCAAACAACTCAAAACCTGGCATGCTAACTATTTTATATTATACTACAAATCTTGTTTAAATAATTGGTAAAACCAAAGTTTTACAACTAGTATCGTAACCATATCAGGTAATCTTTTAAAAAGAACCTCATAGAAACTATCTACCAAATATGGATTAGTAAAAAACAAGAAAATAGTTGATGCCAAAAGCTTATCGATTTGGAAGATTGGAAACACACCAAATCTCTAACACATATGTAACTATAACAGTTCAATCAGTAATATGGATTATGAAAACAACACCTACTACTAGCAACAAAAGCAATTAAAGATCAACTAGCGATAATTTTACTTAAAACCCTGATAACCAAAATTATTCATTTGCTCAAAACCATCACCTACGGTCTTAACAGGTAATTTACAGGTGTTATCTTGACAGACATAAATGAAGGTATCATCCTCAGTATAACGATCCTTAAAAAGTGAAATATCGCTTTCAACAGATGACCCCACAATTAAAGAATTTACTATGAAGGTTTTGTGTATTTCGTTCATCAGCTTTTCAGCATCTTTACCAACAATTACAATTTCATAAAACGGATACGCCTGTTCTAACAACAAGGTTCCCCAAGCTCCATAGCTTACAGCATGGTTTTCAAAATCTGAAGTAATCAAAGAGCCCATAACCTCAGCTTTTTTCAAGAAACCCTTGTTATATTCCAGATGACCTATATGAAGATAATTCTGCGCCATTATTGCATTTGCAGACGGCACTACCCCATCTGAAGTATTAATGATACTAGGCACTAAATCATTGGAAACATTGTAGTAAAACAACTCAGAATTACTCTTATATTTTTCTGATGCAGCATTCATCAATTCTTTAGAAACAGTTAAGTAATCCGCATCTAATGTAACCTCAAAAAGCGAGAATGCACTTTTAGCCAAAAAAGCATAATCTTCTAAAAAGACTTCTTTCTGCTTACTATCTTTAGTGTACGAATGCACTAATTGTTCATTTTTATAATTATACTGGTTTAAATATTTAAATACCGAAACAGCTTCATCTAAATATTGGTCATCACCAAATGCCTTATATGCCTCTAATAAGCCGTCTATTAATAATGCATTCCAAGATGTCAAAATCTTATAATCTTTAGTTGGTTTTTGTCTTTTTTGACGTGCTTCATATAAAACCGACTTCCAACTTGCCATTTTCTTTTCAAATTCCGCCGCAGTTAAATCGGTCTTTTTCAAAAAATCATTTTTAGGAAGCGTATTATTCAGCACATAATTTCCTTCTTCCCATACTTGATCATCTATAATATTGAAGTAAAGAGAAAATAATTCAAAATCATCTTTAAGCAATGCTTCTAACTCTTGCTTTTTCCAGACATAGTAAACACCTTCTTCTCCATTGGTATCGGCATCCATAGCACTAAAGTAGCCACCATCTTCATTTCGCATTTCTGATTTTAAAAATGCAAGAGTTTCAGACACCCTTATTTTATACACTTCATTACCCGTTAATTTGTATGCTTTTGAGAGTAAACTAACCAGCTGCGCATTATCATACAACATCTTTTCAAAATGCGGTACTTTCCAGGTATCATCTGTACTATACCTAAAGAATCCTCCATCTACATGATCATAGATTCCTCCTTGAACAACTTTATCCAGTGTATTTAGCACATGGTTTTTTGCTTCCACATTTTGCTGCAAAACCGCATAATCTAACAACATCGTCAAATTTGCAGGTAGTATAAATTTTTGCTGACCAATATTGCCTCCCCAATCTTTATCCCACATGGTAGACCACTGTTTTATACCATTTTCTATTTTATTGGGAGTTATGGCATTTGCCATTTGTTTTGCGGGCTGTTCATAGACCTCTTGCACACCATCTGCCAACATAGTGGCATATTCCTTCATTTTATCAGGATTCTTTTCATATTCTGTACTAAACTTTGCAAGAATATTTTTCCAATTTTCCTTCTCATGATAGGTTCCTAAGAAAACAGGACTCCCATTAGGCATAATAATCGCGTTCATTGGCCAACCTCCTGTGCCATTGACCAATTGCAGAGCAGTCTGGTACACCATATCTAAATCTGGGCGCTCTTCCCTATCTACTTTTATACTGACAAATTTATCGTTCATCAATTTCGCCACTTCAGCATCCTCAAAAGACTCCTCTTCCATAACGTGACACCAATGACATGTAGAATACCCAACACTTAAAACCACAAGTTTGTTTTCATCAGCGGCTTTTTTAAATGCATCATCTGACCACGCTTTCCAATCTACCGGATTATGTGCATGCTGCAAAAGGTACGGACTGGTTTCGTTTATTAAATCATTGGTAAATTCATGATCATCTTGCTTTACAGCTTCACCATCATTCTTATTTTGCTCCCTGCAGGAACTCAAAACCAGTACACCAACAAATACAAAAAACAAGCTATTAATCTTCATAAGTCTGTAATAATAAATTCAAAGATATATTTAATTTACATACTCGTTTTTACAAAAAATATTCAAACAATCACCAAAAGATATATTAACCAACAATCTCCTTTACAAACAAAAGAATGACAAACTACTCAACTACGGTAAAGACCATTCATGTTTCTTTTTATTTCTACCAAAAAGGATACACTTAAATCAATTTACTAACGTTATTAACAAACGCTAGAATGACAACAGTAGCTAAACACCTATCAATTGTATCGATTCTCAAAACAAGTTAATTCTAGTGATCTTTTACTGAGTATCTGAGTAAAATCAAATTCAAAATTCAGCGTACAACCGACCATATCGAGACCAATAAAAAGTTAAAGATCATCTACAATTAAAACCACTTATTTTACTGATTTACGGATCATTAAGATTCACGCAAAGAACACCGTATTTTCAAATAAAAAGTAACCAATCAGCTATATAACACTACCATATATTTAGTGTAAAAATGAAATTTTTACTTTTCATTTCCTCAAATTCATAAAACAAGAATTTTAACTACTTAACCCACCGTAATTGAGTGTACTGAAGATTTAAAAACGACTGTAAAAAACTTAAATTTCTTATAAATTAAAGTTAAAGATCTTCTCAACTTGAAATCTTATAAAACATTGGTTACATTAGTGTTAAGCGTATTTTTAAACTCCGTTTTTGCATGACAGAAGTAGAAAAAACATTAGACAATAAAAGTGTACGACCAACCGCAATGCGTATACTCATCTATAAATTCATGGCAAGTAAAAATACCGCCGTTGCTTTGACAGATATTGAAAATGCTTTTGAGAAAGCAGAGCGTACTACACTGTATAGAACTTTAAAAACATTTGAAGAAAAAGGCATCGTTCATCAAATAGATGACGGAACCAACATTTCAAAATTTGCCTTATGCGAACCTGGCTGTAATTGTGAAATTGACCAAGATTTACATTTGCATTTTCACTGTGGACAATGTGATAAGACAGTTTGCTTGACCGAACATAAGATTCCTCAAATTAATTTACCTCAAGGTTACATTGCAGAAGATGTGAATCTGGTCATCAAAGGTATTTGCGACTCTTGTAGCGACCATTAAATGCACTTCTGTTGCACCATCTATTTTAAGACCTTGCAGGTATTATGAAAAAGAATAAAATAGAAGTCAGAACACCTATAAACTCCCAGAACTCATGTGGTC
>NZ_JBDVOT010000050.1:0-10991 GCF_039968975.1 Maribacter sp.
ACGCTAGATCATATTACACGTGTAGATGCCGCACCTGCCTTTTTAGGAATAGCAAATGTTCCTAGAAAAGCAATTACCATGGGTATTGCTACGGTAAGAAAAGCAAAAAGGATTGTTTTATTAGGCTGGGGTGAAAATAAAGCCGGTATAATAAAAAAGACGATTGAAGGTGATATCTCATCTCATGTACCAGCAACCTATTTACAAGATCATGACAATTGTACTTTTGTTTTAGATACTGGTGCAGGTAGCCAATTAACTAGAAACAAAACACCTTGGTTGGTAGATGCATGTGAATGGACGGAGGAACTAAAAGCGAAAGCCATGGTTTGGCTCTGTGAAAACACGGGTAAAACCATATTGAGCCTAACCGATAAAGATTATAACGATAACGGTATGGCCGATCTATTAGCACTAGCTGACTCTTATGATCTAAATATTGAAATGTTCAATAAACTACAACATACTATTACCGGATGGCCAGGTGGCAAACCAAATGCAGATGACACCCATAGACCTGAAAGAGCTACACCTGCCACAAAGCGAGTTATTATTTTTAGTCCACACCCCGATGATGACGTTATTTCTATGGGCGGAACTTTTGATAGATTAGTAGAGCAAGGTCATGATGTGCATATTGTGTACCAAACTTCAGGCAACATTGCTGTTTCAGACACCGATGCTAGAAAATATGCTGAGATTGCCATGCACATTAACCCTTCTGAAGAAGCAAAAAGTATTATTAAATCCATTGCGGACAAAAATGAAACTCGCATAGACGCACTAGAAGTTAGAAATCTAAAAGGTAAAATTAGAAGAGGAGAATCTTATGCTGCCACAAGATATATGGGACTTCAAGATGAAAACGTTCACTTTTTAGACTTGCCGTTTTATGAAACGGGAAAAATCAAGAAGAACAATTTATCTAAAGTCGATATCGATATCGTTATAGATATCATTAAAGAAATCAAACCTCATCAAATATATGCCGCTGGCGACTTAGCAGATCCACATGGCACACATAAAGTGTGTTTAGATGCTGTATTTGCCGCATGCGAAGAACTTCAGTCAGAGTCATTTATGAAAGACTGCTGGTTATGGCTGTATAGAGGCGCATGGCATGAGTGGGATATCAATGAAATTGAAATGGCAGTACCTATGAGTCCCGGACAGGTGTTGAAAAAACGATATGCTATTTTCTGCCACCAATCTCAAAAAGACGGAGTAATGTTTCAAGGTGATGATTCAAGGGAATTTTGGATGCGCGCAGAAGAAAGAAACAGAGATACAGCTAATAAATATAAAGCAATGGGCTTATCATCATATGCAGCAATGGAAGCCTTTGTAAGACATAAATTTAACTAACAACTAAATTTGAATTAAAAGGCCTATTTTAGTTTTAAAATGGGTCTTTTTTATATTTATGACTAAACAACTAACGCTAATTGGACTATTATTACTTCTTAATTCTTGCGGAATTTTCAAATCATATGAGAAGTATCCGAAGAGAGAATTCAGAGGGGTTTGGATTGCCACCGTGGTCAATATAGATTGGCCTAAAAATGGCAATGACAGTGCAAAGAAGCAAAAAGCCGATTACCTTAAAATTCTAGATTTTTACGAAAAGGAAAATTACAATGCCGTAATTGTGCAAGTACGGGCTGCAGGTGATGCCTTTTATCAATCTGACTATGCACCATATTCTAGGTTTCTAACAGGCAAAGAAGGTACACCTCCAAAATGGAATACAGATGTCCTTGATTGGATGATTAACGAAGCTCATGCAAGAGGTATGGAGTTCCATGCATGGTTAAACCCATACAGAGCAACTTTTGATGAGAATTTTGAAGTACTATCAGAAACGCATGACTACTGTACTCACCCAGAATGGATTGTGCATTATGGGAAAAAGAATTATTATAACCCAGGATTACCCGAAGTACGTAATCACTTTTCTAATATTATTGCAGAACTGGTTACTACCTATGATGTAGATGCCATTCACTTTGATGATTATTTCTATCCGTACACCATTAAAGATGCTGTTTTTAATGATTCCCTAGCATTTGAAACCTATGCTGAGCAAGGGCAGACCATTGATGATTGGCGCCGTAGTAATATTGACTCTTTAGTAAGACAGTCTCACGAAACCATAAAATCAATTAAACCTTGGGTTCAGTTTGGTATAAGTCCGTTTGGAGTTTGGAAAAACAATTCGACCGACCCAAAAGGCTCAGACACCAAAGCAGGGCAAACTACTTATGAAGACTTATATGCAGACCCATTACTTTGGATGCAAAAAGGTTGGATAGATTATTTAGCACCCCAAGTCTATTGGAGCATGGATTTACCCGTAGCCTCGCATAGAAAAATTGTAGATTGGTGGTCAAAAAATAATTACAATACCAACCTATATGTAGGTAACGGTCCATATAAAATCAGAAACAATAGCGATAAAGCATGGGATGATATTGAAGAGATTCCAAATCAAATTGAACTTGCCCGTGAAACTCCTGAAATTCAAGGCAACATTATGTTCAGCGCAAAGTCGCTAATGAAAGATAATGACGATGTGGTTGAATATATGCACAAAAAGTATTACAAAAAACCAGCATTGAATCCTGTTTCTACATTATCAAAAAATCATACTACGACAACCCCAAAGTTATTAGGTACTTCGAAGACAGATTCTGAGCTCATTCTTGAATTTAATGATTTAAACGAGATACGGTTCGCTTTGTTTTACACTTCTGGTATTCGGGTAAAAGAAACATATGACATTAAGAAATTACGGTCCAAAATTCATGTAGACAACACCTCCAAAACCGTACGTATTCCTCTAAAGCAATTAAGAAAAAAGTACAACGCCATTACCTTTATTGATGTTTATGGCAAAGAAACCACACCTATAATTTTCAATTTAAAACAAGTGAATAAATAATATGGTACAAAAAGACAAAGGAGCTTGGGCATGGGTACCCGTTTTATATTTCACACAAGGTTTACCTTACGTATTGGTGGTTACGGTATCTGTAATCATGTATAAAAAACTAGGTGTTAGTAATGAAGATATTGGGCTTTACACTAGTATTCTATATTTGCCATGGGTATTAAAACCCTTATGGAGTCCGTTTGTAGATTTAAAAAGTACTAAGCGTAAATGGTTTTTAAGCATGCAGCTTTTAATCGCCATTGCGCTACTAGGCGTTGGGCTTACCCTACCAACCAATATGTTTTTCATTTCATCATTAGCCTGTTTTTGGATGGCTGCTTTTGCCTCGGCTACAAATGACATTGCTTCAGACGGGTATTATATGCTAGGGTTGACCGAAAAAAAACAATCGTTTTTTGTTGGCATGCGAAGTACTTTTTACCGACTTGCCATGGTTACGGGCGAAGGATTAATAGTTGTACTTGCTGGTTTTTTAGAAAATAAATATGGTGACAATACCAAAGCTTGGAGTGTAACCATGTCTGCAGCAGCTTTTTTAATGTTGATTATGACCGTTGCCAACTTCTTCGTTACTCCAAAATATGAAATGGAAAACACCGAAGAAAAAGAAAAACCTGCAGGTTTCTTAGAGGTATTTGCCTCCTTCTTCCAAAAACCAGGTATCGGTATTGCTCTAGCCTTTATTCTAAGCTACCGTTTAGGAGAATCACAATTGGTAAAAATGACATCGCCGTTTTTACTGGACTCTCCTGATAAAGGCGGTCTCGGATATTCAACAGAACAATTAGGAACCATTTTTGGTACTGCGGGAGTTATTTTTCTTTCCATAGGAGGAATATTAGGAGGAATTCTAATTTCCCGTGACGGATTAAAAAAATGGATGCTACCAATGGTACTTTCTTTGAATCTACCCAACATTTTATATGCTGTATTGGCAATTACAAATACAACCAATATTTACGCAGTAACGGCAACCGTAATTTTTGAAAAATTTGGCTATGGGTTTGGCTTCGCCGCCTTTTTAATGTACCTCATTTATATTGCAGATGGAAAATCTAAAACATCTCACTACGCCATTGCTACAGGCTTTATGGCATTAGGCATGATGTTACCCGGAATGGTAAGCGGCTATATTCAACAATGGCTTGGATATGATGGCTTTTTTGTTTGGGTAGTCATTGCTGCCTTACCAGCGTTATTCTTATTAAAATTCATTTCTTACCCCGCAGATTTCGGTAAAAAAACCACAGTCCCCAATGAATAAAATTATACCTACAATTGAAGCATTAGAAAGGCTTTCCCTAACCGAGAAAGTTGGACAACTATTTATGCCTGCTGCATTTATAAATGATACTGAGGAAGAAATTCAGCAATTAGAAAAACTAATATCTGAGCACCACGTTGGCGGACTCTGCTTTTTTCACTCCAGAGCCAGTGCTGCCACCAATTTTGAAGGCAAGAAGAAAATAGTTGTCAATGAAAATAGTTTCAACACTTTAAAAAACCTCATCAAGAGATATCAAAAAGCAGCCGCCTATCCCCTATTAATTTCTATTGATGCAGAATGGGGCTTGGCAATGCGAATAGAAAACACTCCACAATACCCGTACGCTATAACTTTAGGAGCAAATTCAGAAAACCAAGATTTAGTCTTTGAAGTGGGCAAGCAGATAGCTAAAGATTGCAAAGCAGCCGGTATACACTGGAACCTTTCTCCTGTGGTAGATGTAAACGTGAATCCTAATAACCCTGTTATTGGCTATCGTTCTTTTGGTGATGACAAGGATAATGTTGTTGCCATGGCTACCGCCTTTGTACAAGGCACACAGATCGAAAACGTACTTACAAGCATTAAACATTTTCCTGGTCATGGAGATACCGCAACAGATTCTCATTTAGGTTTACCAGTAATTGATAAGTCTAAAACTAACCTAATGGAAAATGAACTCTATCCATTTCAAAAGTTAATTGACCAAGGTGTAGATTCAGTCATGGTAGGTCATTTATCAGTTCCTGCTTTAACTACTACTCCTGAATTACCTTCAAGTATCAATAAAGATATTATAACTGGTGTACTAAGAAATGAAATGGGTTTTGACGGAGTTGTAATTTCCGACGCTTTAAATATGCATGCCGTTTCTAAAAATTATCCGACTAAAGGCGAACTAGAATGGCTTGCTTTTGATGCCGGCAACGACGTATTATGTTTTGCGGAGCATATTGAAGAAGGAATACAATTCATATTAAAAAATGCATCAGAAGAAAAAATCAATAAAAGTATAGAGCGTATTTGGCAATTAAAGGAAAAAGCAATTACTGAAGAAGGTCTGGAAATAGAGTTAACCGACCCTTCTACTCTAAATAGAAAAATAGCCGAAAAATCAATCACCTTACATCACGGTTCTGCAACTGAAATCACACATTTTAGGGGAACAAGTTTCTGTACATTAACTATTAAAAGATTTGGGACAGACCAAACTAAACAAGACATTTTAGACAACATTGTAGCAATGAAAAAGGAAGTTAAAAACGAAACAGAAATCCTTTTGCTTTTAACTCCCCCCCAAATAAAACCGACCAACAAATTCGGCTTTTTTGATGAGGAAATAGATTTCATCAACGAACTAATCGCTACTAAAAATGTTGTAATGTATCACTTTGGAAATCCGTATGCGTTAAAGTTTTTCAATACAGAAAGAACAACAGCGACAGTAATAGCCTATCAAAATTTCAAAGAGTTTCAAGATGTGGCAACTGAACATTTTTTAGGCAACCTTGAAGCAATAGGAAAATTGCCAGTAGCATTAAAAAAAAATATGAATCATAATGGATGGAGTAGAATATTCGCTCTTATAATTCCGTACATTCTAATACTTAGTATATTTCAAGTTGCGGGTTCCTTAGTTGCCGGTATTCCATTTGGTGATAGAGATTTTCAAGAAACCTCTCTTCAACAATTGATAATGACATTTTTCTCATTTTTAGGCACTGTTTTTTTAGTTTGGCTTTTCATGAAATATATGGATAAGCAGAATTTTATCGAAGTTGGACTTCAAATAAAAGACAGAAAAAAAGATATTATAATAGGAACCCTACTTGGAATTGTCATTATGGGCGTAGCCTATTTAGGTTTAATTGTATCTGAAGAAATTATCTTTACTGCAATTAAATTTGATTTTTTAGAACTGGTTTACACTATACTATTATTTATATTAGTAGCAATTTTAGAAGAAGTGCTGTTTAGAGGGTATATTCAAAAGAACCTAATGCTCTCATTTAACAAATATGTTGCATTAATAATTACTTCTGCACTTTTCGCCTTAGTACATGGCGCCAATCCTAATATAAGTTTATTTAGTTTACTTGGGCTTTTCTTAGCCGGTTTAGCGTTGGGTGCTTCTTATATGTATACAAAAAATTTATGGTACCCAATAGCATTTCATTTTAGTTGGAACTTGTTTCAATCGTTGTTCGGGTTCAATGTTAGTGGGCAAGACATTTATAGTATTATTGAATTTACAATTCCAGAAAACAACAAAATCAACGGAGGGCAATTTGGCTTTGAAGGTTCAATTTTTTCTTTGCTCACAGAAGCAACGTTATTGGCTGTTATCATTTATTATTATCAAGTGAAAAAGAAAACGCAACATCTTACTAATGAAAACATATAAAATTATCGGTCTTATGTCAGGCACATCATTAGATGGTCTAGATTTAGCCTATTGTCACATTTGGGAGAAAGATCACATATGGCATTTTGATATTAAAGAAACCAAAAGTGTGAACTATTCAACAGAAATGCTGAATACGCTTAAGAATGCCATTAGTTTATCCGCAGAAAAACTTATTGAATTACATAATACCTACGGCACTTGGCTTGGTGAACAAACCTCTTTATTTATTAATCAAAATAATTTAGAGGTCGATTATATAGCCAGTCACGGGCATACCACACATCACAGACCAGAAATGGGTCTTACCTTTCAAGTAGGTTCTGGGCAACATATAGCAAACACAACCGGAATTAAAGTCATAGCTGATTTTAGAACAAATGACTTGGCACTTGGTGGTCAGGGCGCTCCTTTAGTACCTATAGGTGACCGCATGTTTTTTAACAAATATGAATTCTGTTTGAATTTAGGCGGTATTAGTAACATCTCTTTTGATGTTAAAGATAAAAGGATAGCTTATGATATTGGCTTAGCAAATATGATTCTAAATTACATTACCAGAAAGGTAGATTTAGAATATGATGAAGATGGTAATCTCGCCAGAACCGGAAGCATAAACCAAGAAATGTTAGAGCGATTAAATAGTCTTAAATACTACTTATTGCCACACCCAAAATCTATTGGTTATGAATGGTTTTTAGAAGAAGTGGTGCCTATTGTGGAAAATACAGATGATTCTATTGAAAATTTATTACACACCAGTATTCACCATATATGCGATAAAGTTGCGCAACAAATTCAATTAAATTTTATAAAAAAAGAACAACAAGTTTTGGTTACAGGTGGTGGCGCATTGAACTCCTACTTAATTGAGACGCTACAACAAAAACTAGGTTCTACCACAAAAGTGGTTGTACCAGAAAAAATAATTATTGAATTTAAAGAAGCCTTGGTATTCGCATTAATGGGTGTATTAAGAGTAGAGCAGTTAACAAATGTACTCTCTTCTGTTACCGGGGCAATAAAAGACTCTTCAAGTGGAGTATTGTTCATACCCAATTAAAGTTTTTTACCTAATTTACTCAATAATCGAGATTTAAAATTCCAGAGGCACCCCTCTGCTTTAGTATTTTTTATTTGATTCACTCTTGTTGAAGAACAAGGGTACTCACGCCATTAAAATCGTATTGAAAATGTCAGAAAAACAAAAGAAAGCATCAGCCTACTGGAAAGAAAATGTTAGGTACTTATTCATTTTACTAGCAATTTGGTTTCTTGTTTCGTTTGGTGCGGGAATACTCTTCAAAGAATCTTTGGACACTATTAAAATTGGAGGTTTTAAACTAGGCTTTTGGTTTGCACAACAAGGTTCTATTTATGTATTTGTTATTCTGATTTTTGTCTATGTAAGGCTCATGAACAAATTAGATAAGAAATACGGATACGACGAATAACACCAAAACCATCAACCACTAAAAAACCAAATTATGACTGTTCAAACTTGGACGTATATTTTAGTCGGACTCACATTTGCACTATATATAGGTATCGCAATCTGGTCTAGAGCGGGATCTACAAAAGACTTTTATGTTGCTGGCGGCGGCGTTTCGCCACTTGCAAATGGTATGGCAACAGCAGCGGATTGGATGTCTGCAGCATCGTTTATTTCAATGGCAGGGATTATCTCCTTCGCCGGCTATGATGGCTCTGTATACTTAATGGGCTGGACAGGCGGCTATGTATTACTGGCTTTATTGTTAGCTCCATATTTGAGAAAATTCGGCAAATTCACGGTACCTGATTTTATAGGTGATAGATACTATTCAAAAACAGCACGTATAGTTGCTGTAATTTGTGCACTAATTGTTTCGTTCACATATGTAGCAGGCCAAATGAGAGGTGTTGGCGTCGTATTTTCAAGATTTCTGCAAGTAGATATCAATACTGGTGTAATCATTGGTATGATAATAGTTCTGTTTTATGCCGTTTTAGGCGGAATGAAAGGCATTACCTATACTCAGGTTGCGCAGTATTGCGTATTAATTTTTGCCTTTATGGTTCCCGCAATATTCATATCCATCCAAATGACAGGAAACCCTATTCCGCAACTAGGTATGGGTGCCACTCTTAATGATGGATCTGGTACTTTTTTATTGGATAAATTAGATGGACTATCAACAGAACTAGGTTTCAACGAGTATACCAATGGCTCTAAATCTGTGACTGATATTTTTGCCATTACTTTAGCGTTGATGGTAGGTACCGCAGGATTACCACATGTGATTGTTCGTTTCTTTACGGTCAAGAAAGTAAAAGATGCCCGTAAATCTGCAGGGTTGGCATTGTTGCTAATCGCTATTCTTTACACCACGGCACCAGCGGTATCTGTATTTGCTAAGACAAATCTAATAAACACAGTTAGCAACGAAGAATATTCTAGTATGCCGGTTTGGTTTAAAAACTGGGAAGAAACCGGATTACTTTCTTTTGAGGATAAGAACGATGATGGTAAAATTCAATATGTAGCAGATATATCTAAAAATGAATTGACCATAGATAATGATATTATGGTTTTGGCAAATCCTGAAATTGCAGATTTACCAGCTTGGGTAATTGCTTTGGTAGCAGCAGGCGGATTAGCAGCAGCGCTTTCAACGGCAGCAGGGTTGTTACTAGTTATTTCAGCATCGGTTTCTCATGACCTAGTGAAGAAAGTATTTAAACCGAATATTTCTGACAAAGCAGAATTATGGGTAGCAAGAGGTGCAGCAACAGTTGCTGTAGTTATCGCAGGTTATTTTGGTATAAATCCGCCAGGCTTTGTAGCTGCGGTAGTAGCGCTGGCATTCGGTTTAGCAGCAGCCTCCTTCTTCCCTGCAATTGTTCTCGGTATCTTTTATAAAAAAATGAACAAAGAAGGGGCTATTAGCGGCATGGTAGTCGGTATAGTTCTAATGTTATTCTATATGACCAAATTTAAATTTGGCTGGTTTGGTGGCGGAACCCCTGAAGATTGGTGGTTTGGTATTTCACCTGAAGGCTTTGGTAGTATCGCTATGATTGCTAACTTTATTATAGCAATCATTGTTCTTCAATTTACGCCAGAACCACCTACAGATGTTCAAGAAATTGTAGAAAACATAAGAATACCCAGTGGCGCTGGTGAAGCTACGGGACATTAACAGAAACAAATCAATATTCAACAACAACCAAAGGACCTCAACACCCTTTGCATATTAAATTAACGCATAACATGAGTAATTATCACATTAAACATCTGGAGGAATATTATCAAGTCTATCGAAAATCGGTTCGTAATCCCGAAGCCTTTTGGGAAGAAATTGCAGAAGAGCATTTTGTTTGGCGTAAGCGATGGGACAATGTATTGACTTGGGATTTTAAAAAACCAGAAATAAAATGGTTTGAAGGTGCAAAACTGAACATTACCGAAAATTGTTTAGACCGCCATTTACCAACAAGAGGTGAAAAAACAGCTATAATTTTTGAACCTAACAACCCAGACGAAGAAGCACAACATATAACGTACAGGCAATTACATGAACGCGTTTGCCGTATGGCGAATGTGCTATTAGACCAAGGAGTTAAAAAAGGTGATCGTGTATGTATTTATTTACCGATGATACCTGAGCTATCTATAGCACTTTTAGCATGTGCACGTATTGGGGCCATACACTCTGTAGTATTCGCAGGCTTTTCTTCTCATGCATTGGCAACTCGCATCAACGATTCTGATTGCAAGATTGTATTAACATCAGATGGGTCTTTTAGAGGAAATAAATCAATTGACCTAAAGGGTATCGTGGATAAAGCTTTGGAGGCTTGTCCAGGTGTAGCTAATGTTTTAGTTGTAAAACGTACTGGATCTAAAATCAACATGCTAGAAAATAGGGACAAATGGCTACAACCATTGTTAGACGAAGCATATGCAGATTGTGTTGCCGAGGTGATGGATGCCGAAGACCCGTTATTTATTTTATATACATCAGGGTCCACCGGTACACCCAAAGGAATGGTACATACCACGGCAGGTTATATGGTCTACACTGCTTACACCTTTAAAAACGTATTTCAGTACAAAGAACATGATGTGTATTGGTGTACTGCAGACATAGGTTGGATTACTGGACACTCTTATATTGTTTACGGACCATTAGCAAATGGCGCTACAACTTTAATGTTTGAAGGGGTTCCCTCTTATCCAGATTTTGGTCGCTTTTGGGAAGTTGTCGAAAAACACAAAGTAAATCAGTTTTATACGGCTCCAACGGCTATTAGAGCGCTTGCTAAAGAAAATTTAGATTTTCTTGAAAAACACGATTTATCCAGTCTTAAAGTTTTAGGTTCTG
>NZ_JBDVOT010000051.1:0-13174 GCF_039968975.1 Maribacter sp.
TATAGCGAATTACAGGATAATCTTGAAATCTTTGCCAAACTTCATGCTATTGAAGCTCCACAAGGTTTAAAAGATAAAATCAACTCTAGAATAAAAGCTGAACGTAAAGGCAGAAAAAGATTCTATAGTTATGCTATCGCTGCAAGTATTACCGCTATCATGTTTATAGGAATCTCTACTTTTTTCTGGAACCAAAACCAGAGTTTGCAAGAAGAGAACAGTGTGGTTAGCAATAAAATAAAATTGCTTGAGGAAAACATGAAGGAGCAGTTAGAAGATGTACGTAACCAGTTCATTGTTCTAAACAACCCACAAACTAAAAAGTATAATGTTAAGGGCAACCAGAAAGCAAAAGATTTAAAAGCTGTTGCTTATATAAACCCGGTTAAGAAATTATCTTATATCAACGTTAGCAAATTACCTCATATTCCTGAAAGCCAATGTTTTCAAATGTGGGCAGAGGTTAACGGCAAAATGATAAACTTGGGTATTATCGAAGAAGCTGGTGATCAAGAAAAGTTGCTGGCATTACCATACGCTGAAAATGCAGTTGGTTATATTACAATTGAACAAAAAGGTGGTAATCACGCCCCTAACGTTGAAAACATAGTTGCGAACATAGCATACTAAGCTTTCACACATAAAGTATTCTTAAAGCCCCATTTTTGGGGCTTTATTTTTTATCTTTGTTTAAAATTTAGCATATGAAACTAGTATTACTGACCATTGGGCTGTTAGCATTGGCTTTTGCAGGTATTGCAATTAAAATATGGTCTAAAAAAGACGGGGAATTTGCAGGAACTTGCGCAAGTCAAAGTCCTTTTCTAAATCAAGACGGACAAGCTTGCGGTATGTGCGGTAAAATGCCAAACGAACAAGATTGCAAGAAAGATTTAATCTCAGAATAAGCTTAGTTCACAATCAAAAGTAAACGCTTACCAAAAATAATATTTGAACAAAATAGACACTTTAGAAGAAACAATCATTAAAGCGAAGCAAGGCAAACAAATAGCCTTTAGTCGTTTGTTAGATATGTTTTGGAACGATGTTTACGGATTTCAATTAAAGCGTACAGAAAATGAAAATGATTCTGAAGATATCACCATTCAGACATTTTCAAAGGCATTCGATAAGATAAATACCTATAACGATTCTTACGTATTTAAAACTTGGTTAATAGCTATTTCTAAAAATATTCATATTGATTTAGTTAGAAAGCGAAAAAAGAACTTGCTAGATTCTAGAAGTAATTCTGACGCTATAACCAGTGCTTTGGATGCTACTCCTTCTATGGAAGATCAATTAATTCAAGAGCAGAATTTAGCAGATTTACTTAGAGATATAAAAAAACTAAAGCCACATTACCAGGCGGTCATCAACCTTAGGTATTTTAATGAGCTAAGCTATGCCGATATTGCCACTCATTTGAACGAGCCTATAAACAGTGTCAAGGTAAAACTTCTAAGGGCAAAAAAATTACTTTCAGAAATTATTAAAGAACGAAAGTAAACAACAACCAATAGAAATTTTCTCATAATTTAGAACTCATTTGTGTAGCATGTAATTCTGCTTTATCCACACTTTATTAGTTCGTATATTTGTAATAAAATTTAAAGCATGTCTACAGTTTTAAAAGAAAATGTTGCTCCACCAAAAGGTAAACCGAAATGGCTAAGGGTAAAACTACCTACAGGTAAGAAATACACCCAGCTTAGAGGTTTGGTAGATAAGTATGACCTGCATACTATTTGCACCAGCGGAAGTTGCCCAAATATGGGAGAATGCTGGGGAGAAGGTACAGCAACCTTTATGATTTTGGGTAATGTTTGTACTAGATCATGTGGTTTCTGCGGAGTTAAAACCGGAAGACCTGAAAATGTTGACTGGGCAGAACCTGAAAAAGTAGCTAGATCCATAAAAATTATGGGTATTAAACATGCTGTCATCACTTCTGTAGATAGAGATGACCTTAAGGATATGGGATCTATTATTTGGGCAGAAACCGTAAAGGCTATCCGTAGAATGAACCCTACTACGACTTTAGAAACTTTAATTCCAGATTTTCAGGGTATAGAAAAGCATTTAGACAGAATAGTTGCTGTATCCCCAGAAGTTGTTTCTCACAACATGGAAACTGTTAAAAGACTTACCAGAGAGGTACGTATACAAGCAAAGTATGAACGCAGTCTTGAAGCCTTGAACTACTTGAAAAAACAAGGTATCAACAGAACCAAATCTGGTATTATGCTAGGTCTTGGCGAACATGAAGATGAGGTAATTACTACATTAGCAGATTTGCGTAATGCAGATGTTGATGTTGTTACTATAGGACAGTACTTACAGCCTTCTAAAGAGCACCTACCCGTTAAAGAATTTATTACTCCTGAGCAGTTTAAGAAATATGAAGACATAGGTCTTGAAATGGGCTTTAGACATGTTGAAAGTGGTGCTTTAGTTAGATCTTCTTACAAAGCACACAAGCATATTTTATAAATTCTCAAGAACATACTTCTTAGCAACTACGCTAAGATTATTTGATAGTCCTAAATTATTGGGAATTATCTGTATTAACTGAACACATTCATCGGTAACCAATGCAAAAACTAAACATAGGCATTAATGGTTTTGGGAGGATAGGCAGAACCCTATTTCGCTTAATGCAAGCACATGAAAATTTAAATGTGGTTGCTATTAATGATTTGGCAGACACCCGTACTCTTTCACATCTTTTAAAATATGACAGTATTCACGGTACTTCACCGCTCAATATCTCTCATGACGAAAAACACATTATTGTTAATGAAAGGGCTATTGCTTTATATAACGAAACTCATCCGTCTAAAATAAATTGGTCTTCTTCCGCAGTTGACTTGGTTGTAGAATGCACCGGCAAATTTAAGGATAGAGAAACATTATCTTTTCATATTAAAAATGGCGCCAAGAAAGTTATTTTGTCCGTACCCCCTACTGAAGATGATATAAAAATGATTGTTTTCGGCATTAATGAAAATACGTTGACAAAATCTGACGACATCATATCAAATGCATCTTGTACTACGAACAACGCTGCACCAATGATCAAAATAGTCAATGATTTATGTGGTATTGAGCAGGCGTATATTACGACCATACACTCGTATACTACAGATCAAAGTTTGCACGACCAACCACATAGAGATTTAAGAAGGGCTCGCGCGGCATCACAATCTATAGTACCTACTACAACTGGGGCAGCAAAAGCATTGACTAAAATATTCCCGGAATTAGCAGATACCATTGGTGGTTGCGGCATTAGGGTTCCTGTGCCAAATGGCTCATTAACAGACATTACCCTAAATGTAAAGAGAGCTACAAGTATTGAAGAAATAAACTCTACTTTTGAAAAAGCGTCTAAAAACCAGTTTAAAAATATAGTTCATTATACCAACGACCCAATAGTTTCTATTGATATAAACAATAGTTGCTATTCTTGTACGTTTGATTCTTTGATGACCTCCGTAATAGGAAAAATGGTTAAGATTATTGGCTGGTACGATAACGAAACCGGCTATAGCAGTAGAATCATTGATTTGATTAATTTTATTAGTACTAAAAATTATATTTGAAGATATTATTTTTAAATAAAGCACTTAAATTTTTACTAGTCCCCATTCTAATTTTGGCGGCTACTACTGCCCTATACTCACAAAACCCGGTTCCAAAGAAAGACATACAACCTTACTTTGATCAAGCAAGAAAATTCAGAAATCAAGATAAAATTGACCTTGCTTTAGAAACGTTGAATACAGCTGCAAACGAAGCCGAAAAAAGCGAAGATGTCAAGGGTCTTATTGATAGCCTTCACGAACTAGCATTACTTTATTTAAAAATAGACAAAGAAGGTGACACTGAGTTTTATTGGGATCGCGCAAGCGTTTTGCTAAAAGATATTGAATATCCTTACGGTGACGGTATGCATAAATATGTAGAAGCTATTCTGTTACATAGAAGTAATAGAAACTTTCAAGCTTTGTTTATGCTTAATGAAGCTAAACAACTAAATAACGACCGTAATTTTTACAATAATTTATTATTGACCGAAGCAAGAGTATATCTCAGTTTAGAGAAGTATGATAGCGCTACTAAGAATTTAAATTCACTAATTGTAAATACTGATCTTTACGAAAAAGAATACCTTACAACGCAAGCCTACTTAACACTTGCCGAACTAAATTTAAAAATCGATAATTTATCCGAAGCTGCTAAAAATGGAGAAAACGCTTTGACCCTTGCTGTTGATAATGGATTTTTAGAGGACATTAAAAACGCTAACACCTTATTATCTTCTGTTTATGAGAAACTTGGTCTCTATCAGAAATCGCTCGTGAACACTCAGAATCTAGTACAATTAAAAGATTCAATATTCAATATTGATAAAAATATAATTGAAGCTAAAACAGCTGACAAGATTAGAGATGATTATAAGACGGAAGAGATTGCACGCCAAGAAAAGAAAATTGAAGAACTAACAGAATCTCAAAACAGGTCTGAGCTTACGGCAATTTTAACTTCTGCATTTTTAATCATTATTTCATTACTAGCAGTAACGCTTTATAGAAATAACCAGATAAAATTAAAAACCAACGATCTTTTACAGACCAAAAACAAAGAGCTACAAATTGCTCGTGATGGTGCCGTACAAGCAATGGAAGCAAAAACGAACTTTCTATCTACGGTAAGCCACGAACTTAGAACCCCACTTTATGCGGTTACCGGACTTACTCACTTATTACTAGAGGAAAACCCTGAAGAACACCAAAAAGAACATTTAAAGGCATTAAAATTCTCAGGTGACTATCTTCTTAATTTTATAAATGACATTCTACACATCAACAAAATTGATGCAAATAAACTAGAACCCCTTAATATGGAGTTCAGCCTGAACAAAGTGATTAATGAAGTTATTAATTCTCTTGGACAAAGTGCCAAGTCAAACAAGACAAACTTAATTTTAGAATACGATTCAGATATACCAAATAGCTTATTGAGTGACCCGTTAAAGCTTTCTCAAATTTTTATGAATTTGATTGGTAACTCTATCAAATTCACCAAAGGTGGTGAGGTAAAGGTCATTGTAAAATTATTGAACAAAGTCGAAGATGACATTACCATCTATTTTGAAGTTAAGGATAATGGTATAGGTATCTCAAAAGAGAAGCAAAAAAGTATTTTTGAAGGCTTTGAACAAGGATCTATTCAGATTAACAGAGAATATGGTGGTACCGGTTTAGGTCTAACTATTGTTAAAAGCTTATTGAGCTTATTTGAAAGTAAAATTGAACTTGAGAGTGAATTAGGCGAAGGCAGCTCTTTCTTCTTTGAAGTTAAAATGAAGAGTCTTGAAAGTGAATCTGAAGATGTATCATTTGAGATTACGCCAAAAGACTATGACTTTAAAGGACTTCACTTATTAATTGTTGAAGACAATAAAATTAACCAAGTCATCACCAAAAAAATGCTTTCTAAGCGAGATATGACCAGTGATATTGCCAATAACGGTCATGAGGCAGTAACAGCCGCTCAAGAGAATGTTTATGACGCCATACTTATGGATATTCATATGCCAGGTATTAGTGGTGAAGAAGCCACAATTCAAATTAGAAAATTCAATCAAGACACACCAATAATTGCATTAACAGCTATCTCATTAGACGATAGTTTAGAAAGTTTCTATGCAGCAGGTTGTGATGATGTGGTTACCAAACCATTTAAGCCAGATGTTTTTTACCAAAAAATAGGTGAGAATATTTTTGACAAAAGAGCTAAGAAATCGTTGTCATAAATTTTAACAAATCCTTCTTCAAAAGTTCGGCTGTATTATCAAAAAATACATGCTTTACTTCTATATAACTTAGGTTCGTCACCTTAGATTCTAAGCGCACAAAATCTTTTTCTGTAGTAAGAATACACTCCTTTTCCTTTAACTGTTCAATCTCTTGATCAGTAAAGAAATGGTGGTCATTGTATTTTAAATGCTCAAACGTAATTCCTTCTGAGCTTAAAAAATTTACTAACGGTGCGGGATTTGCTATCCCTGTTACTAAAGTTACTTTTTTTTCTTTCAGCCCATTTAAAGGCATCATATTACCTTTAAGCTCTTTATTATATGATAAGTAACTAAACAATACTTTTTGATTAGTCCCAGGTTTTATACTCGCCCTAATTTTATCTTTTTCCGATGACGATAAGTTAGCCGGGCATTTAGTTACTACGATTAAATCTGCCCTACCCGCCTCTCTTTTAGAATCTCTTAAATTGCCCGTTGGCAAATACCAATCCTTAGTATATAAATTTTCATAAGCGGTCAATAAAATAGAAAATCCAGCTTTTACCTTTCTATGCTGGAATGCATCATCGAGCAAAATCACATCCGGACTTACCATTTTCTCAAGTTGACGTATTCCATTTCTTCTATCCGCATCAACGGCAACAGTAACATCAGGGAATTTACTTTTTAATTGAAATGGTTCATCACCCAATTCTTCAACACCGGTTTGTTCTGTTGAAAGTAGAAAACCTTCTGACTTGCGTTTATAGCCCCTACTTAAAATGGCTACACTATAATTTTGAGAAAGCTCTCGTACCAAAAGCTCGATCATTGGGGTCTTACCTGTACCACCAACACTTAGGTTACCTACACAAATAGTTTTTACTGCAAAAGACTCAGAAGAAAATATACCTACATCATACAAGCGATTTCTAAAAAAGACAATCAATCCGTAGATTAAAGAAATAGGAAAAAGAAGTTTTCGTAACACCTGCATCAGAACGAAATTATAATAATTTATCTTTGAATATCTTATTTTCTTATAAAATGACTGTAAAAGACATCACCCTAATCTTAGAAGAATTTGCCCCGTTAACATATGCCGAAGATTTTGACAACGTAGGTTTACTAGTTGGCAACACTTCTAATGAAGTAAGCGGCGTACTAGTTACACTAGACACTTTAGAAAATGTGGTAGAAGAAGCTATTGCTAAAAAGTGTAACATGATTGTGAGTTTTCACCCTATCATTTTTGGGGGCTTAAAGAAAATAACGGGTAAAAATTATGTAGAGCGTGTAGTTATAAAAGCAATCAAAAATGATATTGCTATCTATTCTAACCACACGGCACTTGATAATGCGAAAGAAGGCGTAAACGCAAAAATTTGCGAAGTACTAGGACTTTCTAATACCAAAATACTTCTGCCTCAAAAAAATACAATTAAAAAATTGACCACCTATATTCCTAAAGATAATTTAGAGGAAGTAAAAGGGGCGCTATTCAAAGCTGGTGCGGGTAACATAGGAAACTATTCTGACTGTAGTTTCACTGTGGAAGGCAATGGATCTTACAAAGCCAATGAGGATGCCAACCCCACAAAGGGAAGCATAGGTACCACACATATGGAAAGTGAAATTATGTTTACATGTGTTTTTGGCAAGAACGAAGAATCTGCCGTAATTAAAGCATTGCTTATTTCTCACCCTTACGAAGAAGTAGCTTATGACATACAAACTATAGAAAATACCAACAAACATATTGGTATGGGCATGATAGGTGAATTGAACAAAGAAGTTAGCGAAACCGAATTTCTTGAACATTTAAAGCTTAAAATGAACGCCAAATTGGTACGTCATTCTAATTTTTTAAATAAACCAATTAAAAAAGTAGCAGTACTAGGAGGAAGTGGTTCTTTTGCTATTGGTGCTGCAAAAGCGGCCGGAGCAGACGTATTTGTTACTGCAGACCTTAAATATCACCAATTTTACGAGGCTGAAAACCAAATAGTTTTGGCAGATATAGGACACTTTGAAACTGAGCAGTTTACAAAAAACCTTTTAGTTGATTATCTTACGAAAAAAATTCCTAATTTTGCAATCCATTTATCGGAAAGTATAACAAATCCCATCAATTATTTTTAATATGGCAAAAAAAGAAGATTCGTCTGTAGAAGCAAAGTTAAGAGCATTATATGATTTGCAATTAATTGATTCTAGGGTTGATGAAATTAGGAATGTTCGTGGTGAACTTCCTTTAGAAGTAGAAGACTTGGAAGATGAAGTCCTTGGCCTAAAAACGAGAATGGATAAACTTAAATCTGATTTAGAGAATATCAATTTCGAAATCGGTGCTAAGAAGAACCTTATTGAAGAAGCAAAGACTTTAATTAAAAAATACGGCGAGCAACAAAAAAATGTTCGTAACAGTAGAGAATTTAATTCTATCAGTAAAGAATTGGAGTTTCAAGAATTGGAAATTCAATTGGCTGAAAAGAACATAAAAGAATTCAAAGCTCAGATCGATCAGAAGAAATCTGTAATTTCTGATACTAAAGAGCGTTTATCTGAACGTGAAGCTCACCTTAAGCACAAGAAAAGCGAATTGAATGCAATTCTTGCCGAAACTGAGAAAGAAGAAAAAGCGTTACTAGAAGAGTCTATCAAATTTCAAGACAAAATTGAAGAACGTTTGGTTAAGGCTTATGCTCGTATTCGTAACAATGTTAAGAACGGTTTAGCTGTTGTGCCAATTGAAAGAGGTGCTTCTGGTGGTTCTTTCTTTACTATTCCACCTCAGGTTCAAGTTGAGATTGCTTCAAGAAAGAAAATTATTACTGATGAGCATAGTGGTCGTATTTTAGTTGACCCAACACTTGCTGAAGAAGAAAGTGAAAAAATGCAAAAAATGTTCGCTAAACTATAATAGCTAACATGCAACATATTTTAAAAAAGCCATCTTTTAAAGATGGCTTTTTTTGTTTACATTCATAACTATGAATTTATTAAAAATCAGTTTAATTTTCATTTTGATGCAGAGCATAAATGTAGAGGCGCAAAATTTATCTGACTTTAAATGGAAAAATAGAATAGTTGTTCTTTATGAAAATGAAAATAATTTTACCGAAGTAAAATCTGCTTTAGAAATTATTGAAAACAATACTACTGAAATAAGCGAAAGAGCTATTCGTGTTTTCATATATAAAAACACTGTATTATACACCACAGATGGCAAAGCTACGGATATTGAAAAACCGGGTACATTACCAAAATCTTACAATGGTTATGTATTAATTGGAAAAGATGGTGGCATAAAATCCAAAAGCCCCTACCCTTTTAAAATAAAACAGCTATTTGACTTAATAGACAGCATGCCCATGCGCAGAAGTGAAATGAAATCCAATAAGTAATTAGCCTAGAAGTTTTAGCATTAGCTCCTCTACTTCTTTACTATCCCATTTTTCTGTAATACCAGATGTTTTCATAACTTCTTGCATAATCTCTTCTTGAGCATCGCCTTCTGCCAATGCTTCTGCATAAGGTCTATTTGAAAACGTTACCCTACTATAGGCTGGCACCCATTTTTCTGGATATTTTGCCGCAAAGTGCTTTTCAATTTTCTTTTGTAGTAAGAAATTCGCATCTGCAGTTTTACTGCTCATTTCTACAAAATTGCGATAGCTTAACTCTGCAATAGCATCAGCATTAGGTTTACGGCTTTCTTGATAGATTTCAAAAATACGCTGCCAGTCGTCACCTAACTCTTGTATAATTTGATCTAAGACATAAATATCTTCAAACCCAGCGTTCATACCTTGCCCATAGAAAGGCACTACAGCATGCGCAGAATCGCCGACAAGGGCAACCTTATCCCAATAGGTCCACGGATAGCACTTCATAGTTACCATAGCACTGGTAGGGTTCTTAAAGAAGTCTTCGGTTAAATTTTCAATTTCATCTTTTACATTAGGGAAATATGTATTGAAAAAATGTACCGCTTCCTTTTTAGTCTTTAAACTATCAAAAGAGACATCACCTTCAAATGGCATAAATAATGTACAGGTAAAACTGCCATCTAAATTTGGCATTGCTATAAACATAAACTTACCACGTGGCCAAATATGAAATGAATGTTTATCCAATTTATGTGACCCATCTGCATTTGCAGGTATGGTCAATTCTTTATACCCTACATCAATAAAATCTTGTGAATAGTCAAATCTACTACGTCTTTGCATTTTGTGACGTACTCTTGAAAAAGCACCGTCACACCCAAACACCAAATCAAACGGGTATTCTACCCATTCTCCTTTTTCACTTTCTCCTGTGTAAACTTTTGCTTCTGGCAAATCAATATCCCAGACCTTTTCTTCAAAACGAAATTTTACTCCGTTCTTTTCAGCAAGATCAATCATTCGTCTATTAAGCACCCCACGAGATATGGACCAAATAGCCTCACCGTCCTTACCATATTTTTGAAAATACTGCTCTTTTCCAATAACATGCATTGCCCTTTTATCTAAGGGGATGGCAATTTCTTTAATTTCTTCTTCTATGCCAACCGCCTTCAAGGCATTCCAACCTCTATTGCTCATGGCAAGATTTATAGATCGACCAGAAAATTCTACATTTCTAATATCTGGTCTCCGATCAAATACGGTAATTTGATGTCCGTACCTTTTTAGATATATGGCAAGTAAGGATCCTACCAAGCCTGAGCCAATAATGGCAATATTCTTTTTTTCTTGGGTCATGTTCATGGCTTTAAGCCAACATTAATTCAATGTTAAAAATAGGGAATTATAGCCTAATTTCAGGTAATACTTACATAAACTAAGCAAATCATTTTATTGATAAAGTTATATTTTTGTTTAAATTTTATATACTTTTATTAAACAAAATAAAATATCTTGAAACATTTCACAAAAGAAAAATTACTAAGCCTGCCTAGCAGATATAAAGCGCATTTAATTAACAGCTGTACAGGTTACAAATCTGCTAATCTTATCGGTTCAAAATCGAACTCAGGCAATAGCAATTTGGCAATATTTAATTCTGTAGTGCATATTGGTAGTTCACCTCCAATGTTAGGGTTTATTTTAAGACCACTTACCGTAAAAAGAGACACTTATGCTAACTTTAAAGAGACTGGTTTTTTTACTGTTAACCAGGTAAATGCATCTATGATAAAAGAGGCACACCATACTGCCGCTAGTTATAATGAAGATATTTCTGAGTTCTCAAAAACTAATTTGACCGAGACTTATCTTAATGATTTTCAAGCTCCGTATGTGCAAGAAAGTGCTATTAAAATAGGTTGTAGCTATGTTAATGAATACGAGATCAAAGAGAATGGTTGTCTGCTGGTTATTGGTGCTATTGAGCATTTGTATTTACCAAAACATAGTATTCAAGAAGATGGTTGGCTTTCTCTAGATAAAGCAGACACTGTTGCTATAAACGGTTTAGATGCTTATGCATTACCACAACTTTTGGCACGTTTTGCCTACGCAGAAATTGATACACCTACCAAACCTATCTAAAAATGGCACATAAAAAAGTACATCTTGCTTCTAAAATCTGCGTTACCTGCAAGAAACCTTTTTCATGGCGTAAAAAATGGGAACGCAATTGGGATGAAGTAAGATACTGTGGTGAAAAATGTAGACGTAATAAATTGAAAAAAGAAATTCATGAATAATCTAATCTGGTTTAGAAACGATTTACGGGTACAAGATAACTCGTCATTGAAAGAAGCAATGAAAGGGTCTAAAGTTATAGGCTTCTACTGTTTTGAATCTAAGTTTTTTGAAATTGATGAATTCGGATTTAAAAGAACGGAAAAGTATAGAGCAAAGTTTCTAATTGAGACTATTGAACAACTACAACAGGAACTCAAAAAACTAAATATACCTCTATTTATATATCATGGTAATTCATCAGAATATTTACCACAGTTAATAAAAGACCATAATATCAATTCTGTTTTTTTACAAAAAGAATGGACTAGAGATGAACAGGTTATATTAAACAATGTAAAAAACAACTTAGATCCAAGCGTTAACTTTCGTGAAGCATATGATCAATTTTTATTTCATCCTGATGATATTCCCTATGATGATTTTAATGCTATTCCTAATGTTTTTACAAACTTCAGAAAAAAGTGCGAAGCAAACTCCAAGGTAAGACCTATAATAAAGCTGTCTACTAGAATGCCCAGTGAAAATTTAATAGCTACCAAAACTAATATTCCCACTTTAAACGATTTGGGTCTGGAGAATTATACTAACCACTCAAATACCGCATTCCCCTTTAAAGGTGGAGAATTGGAGGCACTTAAACGAGTTGATAACTATTTCTGGGAAACGAAAAAGTTAAGTTTTTACAAGAAAACTAGAAATGGATCAATTGGTACTGACTATAGTTCAAAACTATCTGCCTGGCTAGCTAATGGTAGTATATCTCCAAGAACTATTTACTGGGAAATAAAGAATTTTGAGAAAGAAATAATAAAAAATCAAGACACCTATTGGCTGATTTTTGAATTAATCTGGAGAGATTATTTTAAATATATATCACTCAAGCATAACGACGCCATTTTTAAGTCAGAAGGAATATTAAATATTACTTACGATTGGGGAGCCAATAAAAAAGATAAATACAACTGGATCAATGGTTTAACTAAAGAATCTTTTGTAAATGCCAATATGAAAGAACTATTGAAAACCGGATGGATGAGTAATAGAGGTAGACAAAACGTAGCTAGTTTTTGGTCCAAAGAATTAGAACAAGACTGGCGAATTGGTGCCGCTTATTTTGAAAGTATGTTGATCGATTATGATGTGCATAGCAACTGGGGAAACTGGATGTATAATAGCGGAGTAGGAAATGACCCTAGGAACAGAAAATTCAATATAAAAAGCCAAGCAGAACGGTATGACGCTGCCGGTAAATATCAACGGTTGTGGTTACAAAAAACATTGTTCTAACCATAACTTAAAAAAGACACAAAATAATGAAAATAGTACGCTTAATACTAGGTGACCAATTAAATCAGAATCACTCTTGGTTCAATGAAGTAAATGATGACATCACTTATGTCATGGCAGAAATGAGACAAGAAACAGATTATGTAAAACATCATATTCAAAAAGTGGTCGCTTTCTTTTTAGCCATGAGAAGCTTTAAAGAAGACCTTTCTAAGAAAGGGCATCAGTTTATCTATTACCAACTAAATGACAAAAACAACCCTCAAGACTTAGCACAGATAATCTCAAATACAATAAAAGAAACCAACGCAGACAAATTTGAGTATCAGTTACCAGATGAATATAGACTTGACCAACAGTTAGAAAAAATTTGTAGTTCACT
>NZ_JBDVOT010000052.1:0-28085 GCF_039968975.1 Maribacter sp.
TCATAAATATTATGTTTTACGATGTGTCTTGCAGAAAAATCGACGAATTACAATAAACCAAGAATATATAATTGCTCTCTTTTTAAGGCTTTATACAAATATTGAATTACTGTTCTTAGAAATCAGTTTCAAGTCTAGAGACTGTTAGTTCTTAATGTGAATAGATATATAAACCAATCTATTAATAGTACACAGCAACTATCAGGTCATATTTTTATAATAACTTGCAATCCTTAAATTTGCGCTATGACAAATAATGATATATTCAAGAAACTAAGAGTTGCCCTAAAATTTAGAGATGATCAAATTGTTGATATTTTACAGCTTGTAGATTTTAAAATTTCTAAAAGTGAATTGGGTGCTTTCTTTAGAAATGAAGACCATCCTAATTATATGGAATGCGGCGACCAAGTGTTACGTAATTTTTTAAACGGATTAGTTCTTCATCTACGCGGAACAAAGGAAGAACCAAAAATACCAGGTGAAGTTTTATTGGCTATGTCAACCAGTACCAAAAAACCGATCCAAAAAAATAATGACAGAAAAGATTTTAAAACAAAGCAAATGAACAAGGTAGATACCGCCATTAGCTCTGTGAAGTATAAAAACAAGAAAAAATCTTAATACACGGCTGTGTATTAAGATTTTTTAATGGCATAATTGAATAATTAAGCCTCTATTCGTACAGGAATGGTATATACTTTACCCTCTTCTACGTCTACCAAATTAACTTTTTGATAGTTTAATTTGGCTTTGACAAAATTTTCCATTTTATCAAATTCAGAATTCACAGATAGTACAACAATTTCCCCATCTGCATTCAAAGTAAAACGAACCTGAGCCGTTAAATCATCATGTTCTTCAGAGAAATTATTCTCCGTTAACATTTCTGAAATCTGTGTTGAAAGATTTTCTGAAGGGTTTACACCTTTTACATCGTTCGCAAATACATTACCTGTTGCAAGTAGCATTGCAGCTACGACTACTAAACTTAATTTTCTCATGACTTTTTGTTTTTCACCTCAGTTCTTCTGAAGTATGATTAATAATTGATTGATGATGAATTATTAAAAAGACGACTATAAAATAAGAATGTTACAATTATTTATCATTTTAACATCTTCTTTATACTAATTTATCAATTATACACCCCAAATTTAGAAATACAAGTCATGTAAAAAACATGTTTTAATAAGCTTAACTATTATTTCATTTCGGTCATATAAAATATAGAATTACTCACGTTATGGTCACAATTAATTAAAATAAACAACGTAATAAATACGCGCTTTCAATAATAAACAAAAAAAGACCACTCCAATTGGAGTGGTCTTTAAAATGTATTTAAAGTGAATTGGGTTTAAGCCAACACCTCTTTTACTTTATCTGCAGCTTCTTGGAACTGTACAGCAGATTGTACTGCAAGACCAGAATTATCAATAATCTCTTTTGCCAATTCAGCATTAGTACCTTGTAATCTTACGATGATCGGCACTTTCATTGAATCGCCCATATTCTTGTATGCATCAACAACACCTTGTGCTACACGATCACAACGAACGATACCACCGAATATGTTAATTAGAATTGCCTTTACGTTAGGATCTTTTAATATTATTCTAAACGCCTCTTCAACTCTTTTTGCATCTGCAGTACCACCAACATCTAAGAAGTTAGCTGGTTCTCCACCTGCCATTTTAATTAAATCCATAGTTGCCATTGCAAGACCTGCACCGTTAACCATACAACCAACGTTACCGTCAAGATCTACATAGTTAAGACCAACTTCTCTTGCTTCAACTTCAATAGCGTTCTCTTCTCTAAGATCGCGCATTTCTGCATATTGCTTTCTACGGTAAAGTGCATTATCATCAATAGAAACCTTAGCATCAACAGCCATGATCAAATCATCAGATGTTTTTAATACTGGGTTAATTTCAAACATATTAGAATCACTTTCTACGTATGCTTTATATAATGACGCAACAAATTTTGTCATTTCTTTGAACGCAGTACCTGAAAGTCCTAAGTTAAAAGCAATTTTTCTTGCTTGAAAACCTAACAATCCTGTAGCAGGATCAATTTCTTCTGTAAAAATTAAATGTGGAGTGCTTTCTGCAACTTCTTCAATGTCCATACCACCTTCCGTAGAATACATGATCATATTCTTACCAGTAGCTCTGTTTAGAACAACAGACATATAGAATTCACTAGTTTCGCTTTCACCTGGGTAGTATACATCTTCTGCTACCAATACTTGGTGTACTTTTTTACCTTCCGCAGAAGTTTGCGGTGTAATTAAGTTCATACCAATAATCTGGTTTGCAATCTCTTCTACCTCTTTTAGGTTTTTGGCTAATTTTACACCACCACCTTTACCACGACCACCTGCGTGTACTTGCGCTTTAATAACGTGCCATCCCGTTCCGGTTTCAGCAGTTAATTGCTTTGCAGCCTCAACAGCCTCTTTTGCATTCTGGGCAACTATTCCTCTTTGGATGCGCACCCCAAAACTTGCTAATATCTCTTTTCCTTGATATTCGTGAAGGTTCATATATATGGTGAATTTAAATGTTAAGCAAAAATAGGAAACAGGAAGTAATTATTTAAAAATACTGAGGATTAATTAGAACAACTACTATAATTATCTAGATAATAACACAAAACTATAAGAATAAGATTCATTTTTTCAGTCCAAAAAAGGCTTAAATCTCCAAATCTTTAAAATCTAATGGGTCAAAATTTTTAAAATGACCATTTAGCTCTATCGTTTTTTTGGTTCTGTTTATTTCTGATAAGACCGTAATTGTAGATGTTAAGTGTAAACCTATAAAATTAAGTCGGTCGTTTTCTGTAGGGATCCGCAACAACTGATACTCTTGTTCAAAAGACAATCCTATTTTATGTGCTAGGGTAAAACTATTGAATTCATTAACATTGAGTTTAGTGTACGGCACCTCCATTATATCATATAACTGTTCTATTCCATTAATGATAGTTTGTTTTTTCTCTTTTGATGCTTCATAATCGTATTCCAACAACTTTACAATACCGCCGGCGTACAACTTGTTCTCCATTACATTATCAAAAGCTAGCAACTTAAATACTTGCCTTGCTACACAAACCACATCCATCTCTCCGCTTTCATACGTAGTAACTACTTCTACCAATTGTACCTCAACACCATATTCCATCTTATTATTTATGTAAACAGGTATACCAAATGTAATAGCTTCGTTTCTACAATCTTCGATTAATTGTTTGTAACGATCTTCAAAAACATGAAGTGGCACCGTTTCACCCGGAAAGAAAATAGACTGCAAAGGAAATAATGGTAATCTCATGTGTTAAATGTACAAAGAGCTTCATTTAGCTCCAAAATAATTAAAATACTAACATGTTACAAATATCACAATTTGTTATTTTTACTATTATTATGTTATTATTTTTTGCTCTTGATCATTTAGAAAAGTAAATTCGCTAAAAAATAGATAGCATGAGAAATGAGGATTTATTGCAAATCGCAAAAACCTATGGTGATCCGGTCTATGTTTATGACTCGGAAAAAATAGTTTCACAGTTCAATAGATTGACCAAAGCATTTGGTTCTGTAAAGAAATTGAAACTTAATTATGCTGCAAAAGCACTATCTAACATTACCATTTTAAGATTAATGAATAGTCTTGGTAGCGGTTTAGATACCGTTTCTATTCAAGAAGTACAATTAGGGCTATTAGCTGGTTTTAAGCCAGAATCAATCATATTCACTCCTAACGGAGTTTCTTTAGAAGAAATAGAGCAAGCTGCTAAGTTAGGAGTTCGTATCAATATAGATAACCTATCTATTCTAGAACAGTTTGGTAGCAAACACCCAAACATACCTGTATGTATTAGAATTAATCCGCATGTTATGGCGGGAGGAAACTCTAACATTTCCGTTGGTCATATAGACTCTAAATTCGGCATTAGTATTCATCAGATTCCGCACTTGCTTCGCATTGTAGAATTAACGAAAATGAACATCAACGGTATACATATGCATACCGGTAGTGATATTTTGGACATTGATGTATTCTTGTATGCATCTGAAATCTTATTTGATACGGCACGTAATTTTAAAAACCTAGACTTTATAGATTTTGGTAGTGGTTTTAAAGTACCATATAAAGAAGGTGATATTGAAACCAATGTTGAAGAACTAGGTAAAAAACTAAGTACTCGTTTTAATGAGTTCTGTAAAGAATATGGTAAAGATTTGACCTTGGCTTTTGAACCAGGTAAATTTTTGGTAAGTGAAGCCGGTGTTTTTCTTGCTAAAGTAAATGTGGTTAAACAAACAACTTCAACAGTTTTTGCAAGTATAGATTCTGGTTTTAACCATTTGATCAGACCTATGCTTTATGGAGCAACGCATACTATTAAAAATATCTCTAACCCAACTGGTAGAGAACGCTACTATTCTGTGGTTGGCTACATCTGCGAGACAGATACTTTTGCCAGTAACAAAAGAATAAACGAGATAACCGAAGGTGATATTCTTTGCTTTAAAAATGCAGGTGCATATTGCTTTACCATGGCAAGTAACTACAACTCAAGATTTAGACCACCAGAAGTTCTATGGCACAAAGGAAAAGCAATTCTTATACGTGAAAGAGAGAATTTTGAAGATTTAATTCGCAATCAAGTAGATATAAAAGATTTGTTCAGTGTTAAACAAACCGCAAAAGTGAAATAAAGCAATTAAAAATACGTTAGTTTTGGTATAATAGTTGGACTAAACACTCAAAATAAACTCATGAAGACGTATTTATCTTTTTCCAAATCAATTTTATTTTTAGCCGTACTTTTTGTTTCGGCCGCAAGTTATGCACAAGAGGTAAATTGGATTTCTTGGGATGAAGCTGCTGCATTATCAACAACAGATGAAAACCCAAAAAAGGTCTTTATTGATGTATACACAGACTGGTGTGGATGGTGTAAGAAAATGGACAAGGATACTTTTCAAAATCCTGAAGTAGCTGCCTATATGGAAGAAAACTACTATATGGTAAAGTTTGACGGAGAAGGTAAAGACCCTATTGAATACAAAGGAAAAACATACAAATTTGTACCATCAGGTAGAAAAGGATATCATGAATTCGCAGCTGCCTTAATGCAAGGTAGACTTAGTTACCCAACTACTATTTTCTTGGACGAAGAATTAAATATGCTTTCGCCAATACCTGGATATCAAAAACCAGAGCCATTTTTAGAAATAGCACGTTATTTTGGTAGTGATATTTACAAAGAAAAAGATTGGAAGGCGTACACTGGCGAAGCTGGTAAGTAAAAATAGACTGTTTGGCTTTTATATTTATAATCGCCATTTCATAAATATATTCTCATTTAGAGTTATACGCTGTACAATAATTGGAAAATATTTTCCAATAAAGTACTTTCACTACAGCGTATAACTCTATTTTATGAAAAAGATTTTTTTCCTTTGCTTCTTAACAACACTTTTCTATTCTTGCAACTCTAAAGACAAGCCTTTATCCACTGTAGAAATAGGTGTTTCAGAAGAGCTGGCCAACCACAGATTTTCTCAAGTTTCCAATGTTCATTACGATCTAAGTTTTGAAATACCCAATGACCAGAAAGCTTCTATACTCTCTAAACTAGTGTTAGATTTTGATTTAAATCAACTTCAACAGCCTGTTTACCTAGATTTTAAAGAAGATTCCTCAAAAATAAAATCTGTACGCATTAATGGTACCGATATAGCTATTCTTCATAAAAATGAGCACATCATCTTATCTAAAGAATTTCTGGTAGAAGGAAAAAACAATATCCTAGTTGATTTTGATGCAGGCGAGCTTTCTTTAAATAGAAATGAAGATTTTTTATACACCCTATTGGTTCCGGATAGAGCAAGAACACTATTCCCTTGTTTTGACCAACCTAATATTAAAGGCGTTTATACACTTAGCATCACAGCACCAAAAGATTGGCAAGTTTTATGCGGTGCTAAAGAAATAAAACAAACACCACAAGGTGAATATACTAAACATGATTTTGGAGCTTCTGACCAAATGAGCACCTATTTATTCTCATTTGTTGCAGGAAAATTTGAATCTAAGACCCAAAAACCGGTTGATATGGATATGACCCTATTATACCGTGAAACCGATACTACCAAAATTCAATATAGTCTAGATTCCATTTTTGATCTTCATCAGCAATCCCTATCATTTTTGGAGACCTACACAGCTTATCCCTTTCCATTTCAAAAAATGGACTATGCGACTATACCCGGGTTTCAATATGGCGGCATGGAGCATGTGGGAGCTATACAATATAGAGAAAGCTCGCTCTTCTTAGATGAGAGTGCTACAGCAAACAGAAAACTCAGCCGTGCAAAACTAATTGCACATGAAACATCTCATATGTGGTTTGGAGATTTAGTTACCATGAATTGGTTTAATGATGTTTGGATGAAAGAGGTATTTGCCAATTTCATGGCAGATAAAATTATGAATCCCGCTTTTCCAGATATTGATCATCAGTTAGCTTTTATGATTACCCACTACCCTAATGCTTATGGCGAAGACAGAACACTAGGAACAAACCCTATTCGTCAAGATCTAGAAAACCTCAACAATGCAGGCTCCCTTTATGGCAGTATTATTTATAATAAGGCACCTATAATGATGCGACAACTTGAAACCGTGCTAGGCAAGGAAAAGTTTAAAACAGGTATTCAAGAATATATTAAAACCTTTGCTTTTAAGAATGCCGTATGGGGAGAACTAATTGATATTCTTGACAAAGAAACTACTACTGACATGGTTGCATGGAGCAATGTTTGGGTCAACAATTCTAGCAGACCCATTTTTAGTAATGCTATTGAATATGATGCCAATAATAAAATCACATCATTTAAGCTATCACAAAAAGCAGAAGATAAAACCGATCATTCATGGCCACAGACGTTTGATGTGCTATTACTTTATCCGAATAAATCAAAAACCATCACCATTAATATGATAGGTAATGAGTATGTTCTTGATGAAGCTGTTGGCTTGTCTAAACCAACTTCAATAATTTATAATTCTAATGCCGAAGGTTATGGCGTATTCCCTGTTCAGGAGGAAGATCTTAATATTATACCTGGCTTGAAAGATCAAGTAGCCAGAGGTTACGCTTACATAAATGTATATGAGAATATGCTAAATGGCAGTATAACTCCTGATGCAGCCATTAAGCTATACGCTAAAGGCTTAACTAATGAAAAAAATGAGTTATTGATCAATCTCATATCCAGGTACACAACATCCGTTTTTTGGAAATACTTATCTGCCGAACAACGACTTTTTTATCAAAATGAAATTACTAAACAAGTATGGTCTAAACTACAGGAAGAATTGCCTGCCAGTATTAAAAAGACACTATACTCCACATATGCCTCTATAGGCTACACCAATGAATCATTAGATAATTTATACGGCATATGGAATAAGGATATAACTATTAATAATTTAAAATTAAATAACGATAATTATACTGAATTAGCTATGGATTTAGCCATATACGGACATCCTGAAAGTGAAAACATCTTAAAAACAGCGGAGCTAGCTATCAGTAATAAAGACAAATTAAATAGATTTCACTTTTTACTCCCTTCCCTATCAAAAGACATTGAAACTAAAAATACATTTTTTGAATCTTTAAAACTCGAAAAAAACAGAGCTAAAGAATCTTGGGTAGTGAATGCAATGAATAATTTAAATCATCCTTTACATCAAACCACATCTATCAAATATTTAAGAACAAGCCTAGAACTGTTGAATGAAATTCAAAAAACGGGAGATATCTTTTTTCCTAAACGCTGGTTAAGTGGTACAGTCGGTAATTATACTTCGCCAGAAGCTTATAAAATTTTAGAGAATTTCCTAGAGCAAAATCCTAATTTAAAACCCTCACTAAAATCTAAAGTTTTACAAGCTTCGGATGATCTAAGAAGAGTTCAGCTTTTACAGAAGCAGGTGGATAGTTCTTTAGACTAAATTTTAAGACATAAAAAAAGAGGTCTAAAAGACCTCTTTTTTATACATTCTCTTAACCTTCTTATCTACTATAATTAGGACTTTCTTTTGTAATGGTTACATCATGCGGGTGACTTTCATTAATACCGCTTGCCGTAATTTTAACGAACCTACCATTATCTTGTAAAGTAGCAATATCTTTTGCTCCACAGTATCCCATACCAGCTTTTAAACCACCAATGAACTGATGAATACTTTCGTATAACTCTCCTTTATAAGGCACACGACCAACAATACCTTCAGGTACCAATTTTTTAATATCATCTTCAACATCTTGAAAATAACGGTCCTTACTACCTTGCTTCATAGCTTCAACAGAACCCATACCACGGTAAGACTTAAATTTTCTACCTTCATAGATAATCGTTTCTCCCGGAGATTCTTTTGTACCTGCCAAAAGTGAGCCTAACATTACGGTATCAGCACCTGCAGCAATAGCCTTAGGTATATCTCCTGTATAACGAATTCCACCATCTGCAATTACCGGAACTCCAGAACCTTTTATAGCCGCTGCAACTTCTAATACTGCAGAAAATTGAGGAAAACCAACACCTGCTACTACCCTAGTAGTACAGATAGAACCAGGTCCTATACCAACCTTAACTGCATCTGCACCTGCATCTACTAAATATTTTGCTGCTTCTCCCGTAGCAATGTTACCCACGATAACATCTAATTCAGGAAATTTCTTTTTTACTTCTTGTAATACGGAAACCACACCTTTTGTATGACCATGGGCAGTATCAATAACTACTGCATCTACACCCGCATTAACCAGAGCTTCAGCTCTATCAACAGCATCGGCGGTAACACCTAATGCGGCGGCAACACGTAAACGACCATATTGATCTTTGTTGGCGCTAGGTTTTTGGGTAAGTTTCGTAATATCTCGGAATGTAATCAAACCTACCAATTTGTAGTCTTTATCTACTACAGGTAGCTTTTCAATTTTATGTTGTTGTAAAATATCTTCTGCTTCTGAAAGTGAAGTCCCTTCTGCAGCTGTTACCAAATTTTCAGAAGTCATTACCTCAGAAATAGGTCTTTCATTATTTTTTTCGAAACGTAAATCTCTATTGGTTACAATACCTAATAGTTTACCATCCGCATCAACAATAGGAATACCACCAATGCTATATTCTTTCATATTGGCCTTAGCATCTTTCACTTTAGAATCAAGTGGTTGTGTAACCGGATCTAAAATCATTCCGCTTTCAGCTCTTTTTACTTTTCTGACCTTCATTGCTTGCTGCTCAATGGTCATATTCTTGTGTAACACACCAATACCACCTTCTTGAGCCATGGCAATTGCCATTCTAGATTCCGTAACCGTATCCATCGCTGCCGATATGATTGGTACATTGATTGTAATATTTCTTGTGAATTTTGTCTGAATACTTACTTCTCTTGGAAGCACTTCAGAATATGCAGGTACTAATAATACGTCGTCGTAAGTTAGACCTTCTCCTAGAATTTTATTTTGATGGGCTTGCATAGCAATTAAGAATTTAATTGCGTGCAAATATAGTGAATATAGTTGGTATATCTATATTTTACAAAACCTTAGCAAAACCTTCACATTACCGAACCTTAGTTAAAATAACGATTACTTTAGTAACCTTTAATACTAAGTCAGTTTAAAACTTAAATTGTAATGTCGCATAAAAAGTTCTTGGCTCTGAAGGAATAATACCGGGACCAGGATACCCAGTAGCCCTTCTGGTAAAATAGCTATTGTCCAAGACATTATTTATCCCTGTTTCCAACTTATAATTTTTATAGGTGTACGACAACGAAAAATCTAAAATATCATATGCCGGAATTTCTCCTTCAATACCACGTTGATTATCATTGATATCTTGAGGAGCATTGGTTGCATCTGTATATTGACTTGACAAATATGTATACTGCAAACTTCCTAATACATTACCATAGCCAAAATTGATTCCGGTTTTTAGATTTACATCAGGTATAAACTCCACTTTATTGCCTTCTACATTGGTTTCTTCTGAAGACAAATATTCAGAATTGGTCAACGCTAAGTTTAAGAAATAATTTAGTTTCAACTTATTACTAGCAGGAAGAAATGTTTCTTTAATGCTCCAATTCGCAAAACTTTCTATACCGTACATCAAAGCAGTACCTATATTACCTCTAAAACGTATTATACTACCAGTTTCTACCTCTTCACCCAAAGCATTTATCTGTGTTTCACTTTTTAAAATCTCACCCAATCTATTGTCGTACAATAAACTAAACGCACTTACATCATAAGATAATACATTTTTATATCTACCTCGAAAACCTATGTCTGCAGTAAAGCCATCTTCATCAGAGATGTTTTCATCTACCTGAAAAGAAGGGTTAACCACTCGTATATCACTAAAAGTTACCGATCTATAGTTTTGAGAAAAATTACCATAAAATTCAACACTTGAGTTTAACCTATAGGTAGCACCTAAACCTAATAACAAGAAAGTTCTATCAAAGACCCTATTATCCTCTACTTCTTCATTCAAAAGTGGATTGTCTGCCAAATCAAGCACAATATTCTTATAACTACCAATACTTTCTGTTTTAATATGCTCTAATCTAAAACCAGGTGTCAAAGTTAATTTTGGGCTTATATTAAAAATATTCTCTCCAAAAAATGCCAAATTCGAATTTGGAAAATTAAATTCAGATTGCCTTTCGTAATTTGGAAACTCGTCATCTGCAAAATTAAAGTCTGCATTTGTAGCCGTTGTACCCGGGCCTTGCCTTTGATCATTGTCAGTTCTATAGATTTTTGCACCTAACAATAATGCAGATTCAGTATCACCTAACTTATACCTAGACAACAATCTTGCCTCTGCACCCCAGTTTTGAAAATTATCAACTAATAACTCACGTGGCTCTTCTAAATCATCTGGTTGAGATACTCTATTAGTTCTAAAACCTAAAGCACTTCTAGAAGCATCTAAACCGAATACATTTAAACTAAAATCCATCTTGGGCGAGAACTTATGATCCAAACGTAATGAATATAATTTCCAATCAATATCGAACCAATTTCTCTCCCTATTACTAAAAGTAGGATCTTCTATAAATTGGGCATCTGTTAGACCACCTGGCTGTTGCGCTAAATAATTAAGAAATGTGGTCTCAAGAGTAAGTTTCGTTTTATCAGAAACCTGATACCCTATGTGTGCAAAATAATTTCTACTATTGTAATTAGAATTTGGTCTAAAACCACTGCCCTCTTTATAATTAAAATAGGTATAGTAACTAAATTTACCAACTGTACCGCCTAAACTATTAAAAGAAGTTTTAAGATTATAAGACCCCAATGTCTGCCTGCTGGTCCATTCTATTGCTTTATTAGGATTAGGCTTCTTGAATTTAAAGTTTACCAAACCACCAAATTGAGTTCCGTATTGCAAGGAAGCCGCACCCCTTACTACCTGAATTTCTTCTAGAGCTTCAGCAGGTGGTGTATAGTAACTTTCTGGATACCCTAAAACATCTGCACTAATATCATATCCATTTTGTCTAGTATTGAAATTGGCGGTCCTATTTGGATCCAAACCTCTTCCTCCAATATTTAATTGAAGACCTGCATCACCATTGTCATAAATATTTAAACCTACTACTTGACTGTATATTTGCCTAGGGTTATTTGCAGCTAGGTTACCAGTAATGCCCTCTAAAAGTACCACCTCGCTCTTTTTACCGGCATAAATTGCAGTACCTTCTACTTTCTTTAATTGTTTTAAAGCAAAGACCTCTTCTCTTTTCTGTATTAAAACTACTTCTGAAAGATTGTTGACTTTTAAACGCTGCAATGTTACGTTGAAGGTAACGTTGTCATTTAATACCACATCCTGTTCTAAAATTTCAAACTCATAGGCAAATACAACAATGGTGTAGGTACCTGCCGCTAAACTTTCTACCGAATAGTAACCTTCTGAATTTGTAGTTTCTAAACGCTCTAATTCTTTAATGTACAATTCTGCATCAGAAACAGGTGTACCATCTTCATCGGTTATTTGCCCAGAAATATTAAACTGTCCATATACTGGAAATGCTACTAATAATAAAAGCAAATAACTAAATTCCTTTAATTTCATCTTTAAATGGTATTATCCAATTTTTGTGTAAAAAAGATTCTTTTTGTTTCCCTAAATCTATTGTAGGGTCAATATACGACGTACTTAACCTACCGTTTAAACTCACTTGGCAATCTACATATACTTGCACGTTATTATGCCCGTCTGCTTCAAAATGACTTTTTAAAAAATGAGCATATTCCAAAATAAAATCCGGCTGAAATGCCATTTGCTTTTCTTGCAGCGGAGTAATAAAATCTGTGTTGTCTACGTAGAACCATCTACCTGATTCCCCATCAACAATTTTAAATTGAGCATAGCCAGATTTTTCCATTAACATTACCCTCCATGAAAATCGATAGCCTTCTTCTGTCCAAAACAACTCACCTGGATACAAAAGGTATCTGAAGGGTATAGCTAGTTGCAAGCAAAAAAATAGGGTTACTACTATATACTTCATCTTGACTTTAAATGCAGACAACTCTTTAAACGTTTTTTGATTGTAAAACTTACTACTATCTATATGAAGCACTTTAGACAAATACTTTAAAAGCTTAGAATGAAAACTTGCATCAAAAAATATCAATGTAGAAATTATCATTACATAAGGGAACATACCTATAGGGAACAAAACCCTGGTCAACACATGAAACACTACCACCATTACAAAGGCATATGGTCTAGTTTTCTTATATAATAATAAAAAGGGAATAGTAAGATCGTACAGCGCCCCAGACCAACTAAATACATATTGTACCCATTCTTCACTTAGCAGATTTCCTATTAGAGGAATATCAAATTTAGAGGGCAACCAAATTTTTAACGGCATAGCGTTAAATAACCAATCTGAATTTAGTTTTGCCAAACCGGCATAAAAATAGACAATACCTAAAAGTAATTTAATGCTATCTATTGTCCATCTTGGAATGTACTGAAATGATTTCTTAGGATTAAAATATGCATCTAAAGAATAGCTGGCGTTTGCCGGAAGAAATATCATTAAAAAGCTAAGAACACTTATAAAGTAGTAATGATTTAAATAGGTTGTTTTATCCATAAGCTCTATGTAGGTAAAGCTCAAAAAGAAAAGAACGATACTTAATTTATATCGATAACCGAGAGACACTAATAGAGCAGCCAAACCACAAATAACAAAAATAAGGTAGGTATAAACGCCCAATGGCTTCACCCACTCGAAACCGTAATATGAGAAAAAAAGTTTTGGTTGAACATATAATTTATCGATCCAACCATAGCTCCAAAACCGAACAATACTAAAAAGCATCATCAGACCAAATAAAATACGAAAGACCGCCAAAGGGGCGGTCTCTACGGGAGCTTTAATATATTTCTCTATCAACGATTCCATTAATCACCATCAGCATCAACAAAATCAATACTAATACTCATAGCAGAAACCATATCTACCTTTAACATAGGTACTGCTTTTTGTACTTCATCATAAGCTAAAAGCATAGATGTAGGAGGATTATTATTCTCAATCTCTGACCTAAATGCCGAAAGATCAAGTACCATATTTTCTGCCGTATTGAACTGATCGTTAATTAGAGCAGACAAGTCTTCTCCGTTTTTTAAAGTGTTTAATGCATCTAGATAAGATGCTAAACTTTCTCCTTCTTCTGATGAATTAAAATGTTTACCGTTAAAAAAATCTTGAACCGCTGTTAATGCTTCTAAGAACAAATCATTAGAAATTGTACCTTCATAATATGCCTCAACATTTCTAGGTAAGGTACTACCGGAAAAAACACCTAAGGGAATACCCATTTTACCTGCTCTTAAATACTTCTCGTAATAAAAAATGTAATCGTTTACCATACGATCTACAGATGCAGTAGATGAAGCCCCATCGTTAGCAACAAATGTATCTCTGTAACCATTTGTCCAATCAGACACTACAGTTGCAGTCAAAGATTGCATATCCAATAAAACATCTTCAGTGTACTGTAAGTAAGCCTCTTTATCATTACCGCTATAGAAAGCAAGTATATCTGTATCGTTATCGCCCAAACCATTCAATAGGTAATCTAAAGCAGGAAAGCCTTTAGCACTTCTATTAGATGATAAGGATAAATCATAACTACCGGTAGTTACAAATCCATCAATCTTTTCATTATCCGTTGGGTATATGTTCATATTCAATTGAAAACCTACAGTTTCAGCAGGTCCAATTTCAAACATTTCTACATGTTGCCAAGATTTATAAGCATTTAGCCATGACGCACGCAGTGCAACTAAATTACTTTCATTGACATCTGCCTTGAACGTATTAAATGAATTCACTAAACCATCCATATCTGTAGTAAATGCCTCATATGATGGAATAATAATATTATCTGCCCAATTGATAAGCATGGCGCTACGCTCAAAAGAAACTTCTTCATTCTCTTCAGGTATCATCACCTCTTCTTCTGCAGTACTATCACTAGAGCATGCCCATACTAAGGTCATAATAAACAATGCCCCTATTACCTTCTTCATACCTTATTTTTATTTATTCTAATTAAATGCAAAAATAAATAAAGCAATTCAATCTTATTAGAATGAATTGCTTTATTTAACTTTTTTTAAAGGATTATTCAGCAGCTTCTACTACTGTAAAATCAAATTGTGCGGCAATATCATCAGAAATCGCATCAAGTGTTGCAGCTTCTACATTCCAAAGTCCATTTTCACCATCTGCCAATAACTGAGTTAAAAAAGCATCGACCTCTTCTTTAGAAAAATACGGCTCTGAAGAATTAGGCTGTCTTGTAAATTGTAAGCTGTAAATAAAACCATAAGCCTCAGAAAGCGCATGGAAAGCTCCACCAACATTCGGAGTTTCTCCTTCTAACTTTGTTTTACCATTTTGCAAATAATAAATAGCTCTAATTGCAATGACCTTTGAAATGTTCTCCTTAATAATTTCTGCCTGTGCATTTCTAACATCATAATCTTTAGCAACAATGGCTGCACGACCTAATTTATAGGCTTCAAATATATCATCAGCAATACCTTCAAAGTCTGAATCTGCATTGGCACGTTCTATATACTCGTTCAAAAAACTATCTGCACCTAAATCAGCATTAGGGTTTGCTTGATCAGCATTTAAGCCATAGGCATAGCCATAAGCTTCATCCCATTTATGCTCCATGGTAGTATAATCTTTACCTTCTTCAACTACATCGGCATCATTATTAGCTACGTTGTCTGCCTCGTCTAACACCGCGGTACTTAAATAGTTGTTCAATATCTGATCAGTCATTAAGCTACCTATTAATGATTTTGCAAATAATTGGTTATACTCCAAGCCATTAGCGTTTACATAACGTGTACTTTCACCGTCAGCTAATTGACCTGCTTGACCCGCTGCAGCGGCAACCTCCCAATTTGGATAAACATCTGCAACTTGAGCACTTATAAACCCTTCAAGATCAGCACGAATTATAGCTTGATCAGTTGCATTTGTAGAAAAATAATCTGCAGAAGCAGCAACTTTACTACGAAGACTTTTATCAGACTCATTTAATGCAGTTTCTTCAAAATCAACTTCACCTTCAATATGAGCAAACATTCCGTTTAATTCATCAAAGGTTTTTGTTTGAATGTTAAAATTTGATAAAAGCTCTTGCCCCATTTTTATTCTCGTGGTTTGCCCGTCAAAACTAACCGTTGAAGCTCCGTTTCTAGTAAACACATAAGAATCTGGCACTTCAAAATCAACAAAACAATTATCACATGGTGAAAGCTCTAAGCTATCATCATCAGAACTACATGATGTAAAAGCCAAACCAGCAACGGCAGTTATTGCCAAAAAGAATTTATTCATTTTAATATCAATTTTTATTTAGACTTGTTTCAAATAACTATGCAAACCTATAACATGTTTTCAAGCTAGGCAAGGTTATCTATAATAAATCTAAATAAAATTAACAGAAAGATATTATAAGGCTTATTTTTAAAACAGTATCTTAATGATATGCAGTAAAAAGCTCGGTAGCTTTATTATAAGAAGCTTCAAAAGTCATCCAATTAACTCCAGCATTTGCTTTCTCAGAAGTAAAATATGAAAGCATTTTTTCAGTAGGCATATTGCCCGTTAAGTCATCTTTTGCCATTGGGCAACCACCAAAACCCTGTATGGCACCATCAAAACGTCTACAACCAGACTCATAAGCGGCAGCAACTTTTTCATGCCACTTGGTTGGGGTTGTATGCAAATGTGCCCCAAATTCAATATTTGGGTATTTGGGAATTAGATTTGAGAACAAATAAGAAATATTTTCCGGATCAGATGATCCAACGGTATCTGAAAGTGACAAAATTTTAGCTCCCATTTTCGCAAGCTTTTCTGTCCACTCACCAACAATATCTACATTCCAAGGATCACCGTAAGGATTACCGAACCCCATAGATATATAAGTTACCACCTCTTTATTGGCAGCATCGGCTAAATTGAAAATTTCTTGTAAAGTTTCTACAGATTGCGCTATGGTCTTATGGGTGTTACGCATCTGAAAATTCTCAGAAATCGAAAAAGGAAAACCTAAGTAATCAACTTCTGCATAAGAAACTGCATCTTTGGCCCCACGTACATTTGCAACTATAGAAAGTAATTTTGAATCTGTTTTTGACAAGTCTAATTTTGCTAAAACCTCAGCCGTATCTACCATTTGTGGTATTGCTTTTGGAGAAACAAAACTCCCGAAATCAATAGTATCAAAACCGCAGCCTAATAAAGATTGAATATACCTTACCTTTTCATATGTTGGTATAAACTGTTTAATGCCCTGCATGGCATCTCTAGGACACTCTACTATTTTAATCTTTGAATTAGACATTTCGTAAAAATACGAACTCTAAACAAGTATCTCATATTAATACTTCAAATAAACTATCCAATTAATAGATAAATCGCAATACCGATGAAGACTATAATCTGACCCCACTTTAACACAAACCCTGTTCTTTTATTAGCAGATAAAAAAGTTGATATCTTTCCTGATAATATAGCTATACCACCAAAGACAATGGATGATACCATAATAAAGAGAAAACCAAGCGTATAGAATTGAATTATAGTACTTAAAGAATCTGAAAATAGAAATCCCGGAAAAAAAGCTAGAAAAAAAATAGTCACCTTAGGGTTGAGTACATTCATAATAAACCCTTGACGATATAACCGCAAATAGCTTTTCACATTCTTAGTCTCGCCATTAATAGAAATCACATCTCCTCCCCTATATACCATGATTGCCAAGTATACCAAATAAGCGGCACCGAATATTTTAATAAAATTAAATATGGCGGGATTATTTTTTATGAGTGCTGAAACCCCAAAGGCCAATAATGTAGTGTGGACCAAACAGCCGGTCATTAATCCTGCAACAACAGCCAATCCGTGTTTTTTACCATTACTGATACTTTGTATAAGTACAAAAATGTTATCAGGCCCTGGTGAAAGTGCTAGAACAAAGGTTGCCATTGAAAAAGCTAGTAAGATTTCGTAATTCAAGCTTTAAGATATTAGTTCTACCCGAAAAGTACGAATAACCGTGTATTACACCTATTTTTAATATCTTGTTTAAAAATCTACACATTATGAAAATCAAAGTACTTGTATTACTAATCAGTATTTCATTTATCTCCAGCACTTTTGCAAAAACAGATAAAAACATAACCTCAACAGCAATGATCAAAAACGATAGTCTTTTAAGACATACTGTATTTTTTAAATTTAAAGAAGGAACAACAGCTGCACAAATTAAAAAAGTAGAAGATGCTTTTAGCGCACTACCGTCTAAAATTGAACAGATCAAAAGTTATGAATGGGGATTAAACAATAGTCCAGAAGGGCTGAACAAAGGCTTTACACATGCCTTTTTTCTAACTTTTAACAGTGAAGAAGACCGTGCTATTTATTTACCTCACCCAGACCATAAGGCATTTGGAGCAGTATTGACTCCGTATTTAAATGATGTATTTGTGGTAGATTATTGGACCAAACAATAAAACAGATAACAACTAAAAAAAAGCCCTTGCACAAATAGTACAAGGGCTTTTTTTAATTTTAAACATACCTTTTAAGCATTAGCTACATTTTCTAAAAGAGCATTGTTTATCTCCTTGACCAAAGCGGGACCTTCATAGACAAAGCCCGTCCATAATTGAATTAAATCTGCACCAGCTTCTAATTTCTCAATGGCATCTTCAGCAGAATTAATACCACCAACACCAATTATTGGAAATGCTTTATTACTCTTGTCCGCCAAAAAGCGAATAACCTCTGTACTTCTATCTTTCAAAGGCGCACCACTTAGTCCACCTGCTTCTTCGGTAATTAAAGCATGAGATTTCAAATTCTCTCTAGCAATAGTCGTATTAGTTGCAATAACACCGTCAATACTAGTATCGCTCACAATATCAATAATATCTAACAACTGACTATCGGTAAGATCCGGCGCTATTTTTAATAGAATTGGTTTACGAATTGTCTCTTTGCGCTTACTTAATTTAGCATTCTCTAATTGAAGTTCATTTAACAAAGCTGTCAATGGCTCTTTATCTTGTAATTCGCGCAAACCAGGTGTGTTTGGCGAACTAACATTTACTACAAAGTAATCTACATGATCAAAAAGGGCATCAAAACATATTAAATAGTCTTTGATTGCTTCATTATTAGGTGTTACCTTATTCTTACCAATATTACCTCCAATTAGTACTTTATGCTTTTTCTTTAAATTCTCAACCGCTTCAAAAACGCCGTGGTTATTAAAACCCATTCGGTTAATAATAGCCTTATCTTCTTTTAAACGGAATAATCTCTTCTTTGGGTTGCCATCTTGGGGCTTAGGTGTCAATGTACCTATTTCTACAAATCCGAATCCGAAATCTGATAACTCGTTATACAAAACAGCATTTTTATCGAAACCGGCAGCCAAACCAACCGGATTCTTAAATTTTAGTCCAAAAAGCTCACGTTCTAAACGTTTATCTTCAACAACGAACATAGATTTGATAAGACCAGACAGTCCTATTTTTGAAAAAAACTTAATACTTGAAAAACTAATGTGATGAACTTTTTCTGGGTCAAGAAGAAATAAAAGAGGTCTAATAAAAAGCCTGTACATGTATATATTTTAGAAGCCCCAAAAATACAAACTGTAAATGAGAAAGTTAAGCAATATTTTATCTGTTTTTATTAGATATGCTATCACCATATACAGCAGGGGTTACAATATATGCCGACCTTGAAGCATCTTTACACAAAGACAAGTATAATTCGTATTGATTAGAATTAAATAAAGCTAACATTTTTTTATCCATCACCTTTTGGACCCTAGCCATACTATCCATAACAACTTTATACTTATCAGCTAATTGACGTAGTTCTGTAACATTACTTTGAGGGTGTTTACTCTTAACTTCCGCCAAATCATTGTTTAAAGCTTCACTACGAAGTTTAGCATCTGCACTAAAGCTCTCTAATTTTGCTTTTTGCATATCATTCAACTGAAAAATATCTGAAATTATAGAATCGCTTGTTACACCAACCCCAAGAATACAATCTGCCTGCGCATTTACATTTGCAAAAAATAAAACAGAAGCCAATACTACTAGACACCTAAACTTCATCAACATTAAATTTATAGAATATTACGTTTACGAAATTACAATATATAAGCTTATTTTTGATAAAACACATTTAGCATGCAGCATATTATAGACCGTTTCATTAGTTATATTACTATTGACACGCAAAGCGATTCATCATCTGACACCACACCAAGCACTGAAAAGCAATGGAATTTAGCCAATAAATTAGTTGATGAATTATGCGCTATAGGCATGACAGATGTTACTATAGATGATAATGCATATATTATGGCAACCTTACCTTCTAATGTTGACCATGAGGTACCGACCATTGGTTTTATCTCTCATTTTGATACTTCTCCAGATTTTAGCGGCACCAATGTAAATCCGCAGATTATCAGGAATTATGACGGTAAAGATATTGTTCTGAACAAAGAAAAAGACATCATTTTATCATCCTCCTATTTTGATGACTTGCTTCAGTATATAGGTCAAACCATAATTACTACAGACGGCACAACACTATTAGGTGCAGATGATAAGGCAGGTATTACAGAGATAGTAACCGCCATGGAATATTTGATCAACAATCCTAAAATAAAACACGGACCTATTAGAGTTGGCTTTACTCCTGATGAAGAGATTGGCCGTGGTGCCCATAAATTTGATGTTGACAAATTTGGAGCTGCTTGGGCATATACTATGGATGGTAGCCAAATTGGTGAACTAGAATATGAAAACTTCAATGCAGCGGGAGCAACAATTACAGTGAAAGGTAAAAGTGTACACCCAGGTTATGCAAAAGGTAAAATGGTAAATGCCCTTTTAATTGCAAATAAGATTATTAGTGATTTACCAAAACATGAGGTACCAGAGGAAACCACTGGTCGTGAAGGCTTTTTTCATGTGCATCATTTTGATGCAGAAATAGAAAATGCAACTGTAGAACTTATCATTAGAGATCACGATTTAAAGCATTTCAATAAACGTAAAGAGTTGGTACAAGATATTGTCAAGAAATATAATAATGAGTTTGACAATTGTATTGAGCTAGAATTAAAAGATCAATACTTTAATATGAAAGAAAAGGTAGAACCTGTTTTTCATATTGTAGAGACCGCCAAAAAGGCTATGGAAGACATTGGCATAAAACCAATCATAAAACCTATTAGAGGCGGTACAGATGGTTCTCAACTAAGTTATATGGGCTTACCATGCCCAAACATATTTGCTGGCGGACATAATTTTCATGGCAAGTACGAGTATGTGCCGGTAGAGAGTATGCAGAAAGCTGTAGAAGTTATTGTGCGTATTTGCGAGCTGACAGCAAACCAATGAGAAGATGGAAAAGCAAGAGAAATTAGATGCGTTTTACAATGAAGCCCATCAGTTCAAAAATGGAGTTGCCATATTAAGAACGCTTGCTTTAGACTGTGGCATGACCGAAATTTACAAATGGAGTTTTCCTACCTACCTGATTAATAATAAAAATGTCATTGCCATAAACAAATTCAAAAACCATTTTGGAATTTGGTTCTTTAACGGGGTGTTTTTGAGCGACCCTGAAAAAATACTAGAAAATGCGCAAGAAGGAAAAACCGTGGCAATGCGTCATTGGAAATTTGCTAAACTTGAAGACATCGATAAAAAACTAGTTACAGTATATATAAAAGAAGCTATTGAAAATCAAAGGAAGGGGCTGCAAGTAAAAACAGAGAAAAAACCGAAAACAAAAATTGTATTACCCGCCCACCTATCAATTGCACTAGAAGACAATGAAGACATAAATGTTGCTTTTCATAAATTGACCTATTCTAAACAAAAAGAATACGCCGAATATATTTCAACAGCTAAACAAGAAAAAACAAAACTATCTAGACTAGAAAAGATAATTCCGTTGATACTGGCAGGTAAGGGTTTACTTGATATTTATCGTAGATAAGTAAGATTTTTATAACAAAAAAAACACCGATGTTTCCATCGGTGTTTTTTTATATGAATTAAGAAAAAATTACTTTTTCTCTGGAGCGTTTAACTTAGCGCTCATTTCCATGGATATGGCAGATCTATCAAACTTTAACTTTCCTGCCATTGTTTCCAATACACAAGAAGTATCTTTATCATTCAAATCTACTACTTTTCCGTGCAGACCACTTTTGGTAATAACACGATCACCACGTTTTAATTCTGCTGAAAATTTCTTTTCATCCTTTTGTCTTTTCATTTGAGGTCTGATCATAAAAAAATATGCGACCACAAAAATCAAAATCATCGGAAGAAACTGCCCTATATCACCCATTTTTGGTATATCTGTAAGTTATAATTATTTAACAGGTCCTAATGGAGCTGCTCCTTTTGGGTTAACAAAAGCTTTTATTCTTAAAAGCTCAGATCCTTTTTCAGTATTAGCCGTAACCGTAATAGTTTTAGTAACCTGGTTTTGACCAGAACCGTTAAAATTAACTTTCAACTCTCCTGTTGCACCTGGTGCAATAGGCTCTTTTGGAGGATTAGGAACTGTACAACCACAGCTACTTTTAGCGTCAGTAATAATTAATGGAGCATTACCAGTATTGGTAAACGTAAATACGGTCTCTTGTGGAGTACCTTGCTCAATTGTACCAAAATCATGTTCTGCTTTCTCAAAAGACATTACAGGTACTGCTTTAGCAGCCTCATCTCTTACAGCAGCTTCTGCTACATTATCTGTTTTAATCTTACTTGATGCGTTGTCTTTACAAGAAGTAAAAGCTACCATTGATACTAGACCAACGATTAGAACTAATTTTTTCATATTATTTAGATTTATCAATTAATTGTAAAATTATAAAAATTTTTATAATAGACCTCTTCCCATTTTGTTAAGCTTTCCTTCTGACTTGTATTCTTTAGTAAGCTTATCAAGAATTCCGTTTATAAAAATGCTACTTTTTGGCGTAGAATACTCCTTAGCAATTTCTAAGTATTCGTTTATAGTTACCCTTTCTGGTATAGAAGGAAAATGTAATAGCTCACAAATAGCCATTTTTAAAAGAATACTATCAATACCTGCAATACGATCTTTATCCCAATTAGGTGTTTTACCTTCAATCTCCTTTTCTAAGGCATCGTTCTTTAGTAAGGTCCTTGACAACAATTGCATAGCATAGGTCATATCCTCATCATCTTTCAACAAACTAGGTAAAAAGAAAGATTCTGGGTGCGTTAATTTTGCTTTCTTAAAATGCTTTAAAACAAACGTATTTATAATAGGTATATCATCTACCCAAGTTAATTTATCATCTTCAAAGTAATCGTAGATTTTTTCGTTAGGCGCAATGATGTTCTTGAACAAGGTCATCACCAATTCTTTATCTGCAGCATAGTCACTTTCAGGTGTAGACATATATTCTTGGTAGGCATCGCTCTCTAAAATCTCTTTGTAAATCAGCTTTACATACTCCTCGTTCAAATACCAATTATCTAATTTTCTGTGGGTAAGCTCTTCTTCTAAGGTTTTATTCTCAACAATTTGCAATAACAATCTGTTTTGAATAAACTTATTAGGATTTGGAAATGCTGTCTTCTTATCGCTAATGTATTTATTTGCCGATAACGAAATTTGGTCTGCAGCTCTTTTTTGTAACTCTACAAAAAGACTTAACCATAATAGGTACAGCGTGTAGGTATTTTCTATACTTACCTTTAAAAACTTCTCTTGTTTCTGTAACGAATCGTCCTTAGACTGAATTAGAGCGTAAATACTCTGCATTACCTTAACCCTAATGTGCCTTCTTGTAAGCATTTAAAAGAACTTATTTAATTATTAGTAAAAAACTTCGGGACAAGCTCTCGAAGCATTAAATCTCGATTATTGAGTAAATAAAGCCGCAAAGGTAAGTATCTATTTAAAGGGTCACAATAGCAATCGTATTTATCTTAGCTTATTTATAACATATCGTTTTAGGTCAAAAAACTATATTTGCCCACAGAAATTTATACTATTAGCTTTTCTACTACTTATGAAAGAACTTAAGCATCTAAATAAATACTTTAAAAAATACTGGCTTAAGCTTTTTTTCGGGATTATTATAACTATAGTTGCAAGGTTATTTCAATTGATTATGCCCTCTTACGTTAATAATTCTATTACCGTAGTCGAGCAATATATAAATGCGGAAATTGAAAAATCAACGGCACAAGAACTGTTGATGGAGTATATACTAATTATTGTAGGTGCCGCCATATTATCTGGTTTTTTCACTTTTTTAATGCGTCAACTGATAATCAATATTTCTAGGTATATAGAATACGATCTTAAAAATGAAATATTTGACCACTATCAAAAATTAAGTCTCAATTTCTATAAGAAAAATAGAACCGGAGATTTAATGAATAGAATAAGTGAAGACGTTAACGAGGTTCGTATGTATGCCGGCCCAGCAATTATGTACGGTATACAGACATTAACTTTGTTTGCCTGTTTAATACCTTTAATGTTCATAAAGGCACCTACATTGGCTGCTTATACTTTATTGCCTTTACCTTTTTTATCCGTCCTAATATATCAAATAAGTAAGGTCATACATAAGAGAAGTACCATTGTACAGCAATACCTTTCTACACTATCAACATTTACACAAGAAATATTTTCAGGAGTTTCAGTCATCAAAGCTTATGCTTTAGAACCACAGACCAATGAAGATTTAGTAACGCTTGCCAATGAAGGGAAAGAGAAAAGCGTGAGTCTTGCAAAAGTAAATGCTTGGTTTTTTCCATTAATGATACTATTAATAGGTATCAGTAATATTTTGGTCATATATATTGGAGGTAAGCAATATTTAGCCGGTGAAATTGAAGTTGGTCTTATTGCTGAGTTTATATTATATGTAAATATGTTGACCTGGCCAGTTGCCATAGTAGGATGGCTTACGTCTATCGTTCAAAGAGCTGCCGCCAGTCAACAGCGCATTAATGAATTTCTAAATCAAGAGTCGGAAATTAAAAATACACCCACTCATGAACATAAGGTAAAAGGCAAAATTGAATTTAAAGATGTTGATTTCACCTACCAAGACACCAACATTAACGCCTTAAAACATTTATCTTTTACTATAAACAAAGGTGAAACAACTGCGATTATCGGTAAAACCGGATCAGGAAAATCGACTATTCTAGATTTAGTAGCACGACTGTATGATACTACATCAGGAGAGATATTAATTGATGACGAACCAATTAAACATATAGATTTAACCAGTTTAAGAGAATCTATTGGTGCCGTACCACAAGATGCTTTTCTATTTTCTGACAGCATTAAGAACAACATAAAGTTTGGAAAAGAAGATGCTACCGATGAAGAAATCATTGACATAGCCAAAGATGCCGTTGTTCATGAAAACATCATGGGTTTCTCTAAAAAATACGATACAATCTTAGGAGAAAGAGGTATTACTTTAAGTGGAGGACAAAAGCAACGTGTTTCTATTGCTAGGGCATTACTCAAGAAACCTCAAATTTATCTATTTGATGATTGCCTTTCTGCAGTTGATACCGAAACTGAAGAAGAAATATTGAACAATCTTAAAAAAGCCTCTCAGAATAAAACTACATTAATTGTAAGTCATAGAGTTTCGTCTGCTAAAAATGCTGACAAAATTCTTGTTTTAGATGACGGAAGACTTATTCAACAAGGTACACATGATGAGTTAAATATGCGAGAAGGCTACTATAAAGACCTCTATCACAAACAGCTTTCAGAGAAAGAAAGTTAAAAAATTGTTGTAGGATACTGTTTTTTTTTCCATTTTTGATAGCATAACGACACTAAACATTAGAAATGAGCGAAAGAGATTTATCAGATCAGGAAGAAATTCACTCCAAAGTTTTACGCGCAGGTAGAAGAACGTACTTTTTCGATGTAAGAAGTACAAAAGCCGGGGACTATTATTTAACGATTACAGAAAGTAAGAAATTTACGCATGACGATGGTTCATTCCATTATAAGAAGCATAAAATTTATTTATACAAAGAAGACTTTGATGCCTTCAAAGAAAATGTTGAAGAAATGATGGATTTCATCATCAACGAAAAAGGTTCTGAAGTAATTTCTGAAAGACATCAAAAAGATTTTAAGAAAGAAGAAGTTGTAGCTGAAGCTGAAATACCTTTAGAAAATACAACTACTAGTACATCTAGCTTTACAGACGTTAGTTTTGAGGATATTTAATCTTTAAGCTTTCTTTTAAAAATTAACGGTCCTTTTCAAAGGGCCGTTTTTATTTTGTGACTATTTAGATAAATCGGATAAATTTTGACAAATGTATAAACATGAATGATTCTCTAGTCATTATAATATTTCTAATGATTTACTTTTCTCCGGTCTTGTATCAATTTAGAATAGTAATAAAGGAAAATAAGCGTGGAAATAAAATTCCTCTAAAAAGGTTTAAAAAAATTATAAAATATAGTTTTTTAATTCTCTTACCCTTAATAATTGGCTTTGCTATTCTAACTCATACCAATTTTTTAGATTACGAAAAGCCCCAGACGTACGACAAAATTGACCATTTAACTTTTAAAAATTTTCGTGGTTTAGAGTTTTTTAAAAAATCTCTATATGGAAATGAAAAATTCGCATACGTGGTAGTCACTATAGAAAGTGAGGTAAATGATGATTCTGTAACTGTTAAATCATTATTTCACCCATCAAGATCATTTGTATATAATACTCAATCAAATAATAAAGAGTTATTATCTCACGAACTTTATCATTTTAAAATTACCGAATTATATGTTAGAAAAATAAAGCAAGCTATTTTAGAATTAAAAAAACCTCATAAAGAAGAAATCGAAAAAATAATTCAAAAAAAAACTATTGAAGAAAGAGAATTTCAACGTAAGTACGATTATGAAACATTTCATAGTTATGTTTACAGTGAGCAAAAAAAATACGAACGAAATGTAGATAGTTTATTAAATTTACTTTCAGAATTTGAAAATCCAACAATTAAACTAGATGATTAACACCAAATATATTCTTGTTTTATTCCTATCCTTTTTAGTTATAAGCTGTAGTGAAAAAGAAAAGCATTCCTTTCCTACAGAAAAACGTTTTTGGGATATCAAAGATTATGAAGCTGCCAGTCTTGAATTAAATTACGGATACGAAGTAGATGAAAAACTACCTTCTTTTGATGACCCAGAAACGAGTATTATAGTTAAAAAATTAGTGGATCACGAAAACTACAAAATTGTTCTGAACGATAATGAGTTAGGTATAAAGCACAGAAATGGCATAGCAGAGAAATTCTTTGTAAGATGGAAGGAAATGACGAATATCTATCAAGCAATGGATCTTCAAGATAATTATCTGTACGGTAAAGAACAATTGGCTGTTTATGAATTTGGTTTAGGACTACAGTTAAGATATTTCAAATTAGGAAATGATGTAATATTAGAAAATTCAGATGATCCAAATTCAGTAAACTATCACGTCAATTCAAACATTCAAAATCTAATTGGTAATTTCATTAATTATTTAGACAATATTAATGAAGAGAAAGCTTATTCTGATGAAGGTAAAATAATGATTTCAAATGCTATTGACACATACTTTACTGATTTAGTAAAACTTTACCCAAATGCGGATTATAGAGCGATGATAAGAAAAATTGATTTAATGAAAGCAAAGAGTGAATCACAAGACATAAAAAATTCTCTAACCAAATTAAAACAATTGATTGATTCTAAAAATACGCAAGAATAAAAATTTTCACAAGGATTTCATTAGTTAGATAGATTTTGTAATACCAACTTTGGATAAGCAGATTAAGAACATCTAACTCGATTCTTGATTTTCTACCGTAAACCATACTTTACCAACCCAACATTTACCAATGTCAATATATTAATTATTAAGAATGCTATGTAGACAGAAAAACTAAATGACAAAATAGTAAATAGTAAGGTCATATAAATAGGATAAGATACTATCGCAAAAGCAAATCTAAACGTACCCATAAATTCATCTTCAGGCACTTTTGGTTTCAACCATTTTCTCCATATAAAAACAATAGGAAAATTTAAAACAGTAAACAAAAACCTGAATATGCTTGTATTTTGTTCTTTAGGTAATTTATTTTCAGATAACTGTAAATCTTGACCAACATACGATTGAATTTTCTCATTGGTTGAAGTAGGATTTAATAAATCTACATTTTCAACAGACAATAGATTTACAATCTTATCATACTTCTCATCATTAGGAATGTGAACAGTTAATTTCTTTAAGCGCCCAGAAACACCCTCCTTAATGGTACTACTTGACTTATTC
>NZ_JBDVOT010000053.1:0-5124 GCF_039968975.1 Maribacter sp.
TCTTTTAACGCCAAATCACCATCTGTATATTCTAAAAATATAGGCGGATCAATATTTAAAGTAGCTGTAACACACAAGGCTTCTTCAGCACGAGTTTTTGCAAGTAATTCACCAGCGGGAATGTTGGCATGTGGCGTGACCCCGTTAGAACCATCGGTTACGATAACTAGACGTACATTAACACCTTGTTTTTGATATTTTGATAAGATAGGGGAGATTACTATTTCATCATCAGGGTGTGCAAAAATAGCCATTAAGGTTTTGCCTTTGTTTGTTTCTTGCAGAGGTGTTTGTTCTTGTACATGATTGTCTTTCTGGTTTTCAGTCTTTTGACTGATATCATTACAACTTGTATGTAGTAGAAAAATAGCGCAGGTGAAAAGTGGCATTAATTTTTTAATCATTGTGTAGCTAATAAAAGTTATCTATCATATTTTTTAAAATATCAAAAAAACATTATTTGATAGAGCGAATAGTTGTATCAAATGTCATTTATAATTGTGATTCAAATACTACGTGATTTATATGAAAATCAATTTCTAAAATCTAATATGAAAGTCTATTGTTTGATTAATTCTTAGGGAACTAAAGGGAACCAAAATAGATAAAATCCATTAAGGTTTTATTCATCAATTATCAAGAATTTCTAATTGCTTATTCTTTCAATTTTCTCATCAAAATTTAGTCCATTCCATTTTAAAAATATTCTATTAATAATTTCTCGATTTTCAAATTCTTTCTCCATCCACGTATGAACTGAAACCTCTATTGTTTGGTCATCAATAAACATATAGTGTAATATAGGTTTGTATGAATCTGGCAGTTTATCTTCACTACTAACAAAATCACTTGCCTTATATTTTTTTAAGATGGTGGTTTCTTGTAGTGTTTTATTTTCATTGAAATATTTCCATGAATGTAAGATTGTATTTTGCCCATTTTCTACCTCTGAGAATAATACGCCGTCCAAATCATCTTTATGCTTAAGAAAATATAAGGTGACAATGCTAGAAAGGTTTTTGTTTTGTACAGCTAATTTTGTCTTACTTTCTTCAATAATCTTCCAAGTATTTGATTCTCCTTTTTGGAGTAACTCTTTTTTTTCTGAAAGAGTTAAGCCATCATTAGTAAGATCAAAAATAGATAATGGACTCAAACTAAAAAGTAACTTCATGTCTTTGTAGTCATTATGAGAGTGATTGTTTTTAGAGCTTTCTAATTTATTTGGCACTTCTTTAAGAGCGTCCCTTTTTAAGTTAGATTCCAATTTTGTTTTCTGCGGCTCATCACTATTTTTATTAGCCTGATTACAGGCAAATAAAAATATAATCATATGTATTAAAACTATTTTGTTCATTGTTGAAATCTTGTTGGCAGCTGAAGTTCAATTCAGATAATTCTTGGGTTTAACGACTTTATAAATATACATAGATATATCTTTTTTCAACGTTAAGCTTGCATTGAGTTTAGCTAGGTTAAGTTTACTATTTTTGGGCACAAGCTATCTTTTAAGTTGAGGATACTTTAATTTAGTAAGATGAAAAAAAAGGTATTTAACCTATTGGTACTTCTATCAATAATTTTATTGGGGTTTGTTATTATATCCTTTTTGCCAGAAGAACCATCTTCGTTCTCTGGTGGAGCTACAGATCCTACCGGTTTTGGTCATGGTTATGGTAGTGCTATGAAAAAATTTTTAAATAAAGTAGTTAGAATAGCATTCTGTGTGTTATTACTAATAACTGTTGCTTTAGGATTTTCCGTGTACAAGAAAAAAGATAAATAGGTTAACGATAGTAGCGTAGATTGTATGAGTTGAAGGTTATTTATTTAACTATTGGTATTATAACTACTAATTCTTTTACATCAATTTTTACTACTTTAACTGACTACAAAAGTATGGCTAGATGAAATTTTTAAAGTATGTATTGATATTTGTATTGTTTACCGCGTGTAAGTCATACGAAATAGGCAAAGTTGACACTCCACAAGGTGAAATTTTAATTTGGTTGCATGATGAAACACCTAAACATAAAGCCAGTTTTATAGAATTAGCGAATGCAGGCTATTGGGATTCGCTGACTTTTAACAGGGTGATTCCAGATTTTGTTGCGCAGGGTGGTTGCCCAGATACTCCCGAAGGGTTTAATGATCCCGAATATTTATTAGCTCCAGAATTTGATTCTACACTAACCCATACGTATGGGGCAGTAGGAGCAGGGCGAGATGGTAATGCAGAAAAGTTATCGGCACGTTGTCAGTTTTATATCGTACAAAATAAAGATGGTCTACATCGTTTAGATGGTGATTATACCGTTTTTGGTAATGTTTTAAAAGGGATGGATGTTGTGAATGAAATAGTAGGTGTACCAAAAGATTCAACCAATACACCGTTTACACCAATACCATTAGATATTTCAATTGTAAAAATTTCTGCAAAAACACTAAAAGAGCTACAACAGGAAAGTAAATAATTTAGGGTTGTTAATCTTTTAAGCTATAAACGAAGCTAGAATGTGTTATCTACTTAATTTTAAGATAGGTATCTCAAATTAATGGAAATCATTTGAAAGGAAGAAGTATAGAATACCCTATTGTTTTAGTTCACATTTTACGTCTGCCAAATACTCTGCTTTAAGATTTATCCAATCGTTTAAGTCTAAAGTATCATTATCGGACTTTATAAAAACCCTATTCCAAGACTTTCTTTGAATTAAACCTTTGGCAATAATTTGATCATTACCTCTATCTAAAATTAGTATGGTATCATTTTTATTTCCATCAAAAAAGACGTGATTATTTCTTCCATAATAATCTTCAATTTCAAGTAAATGAAGAAATCCACCTACAACCATCACAATTATGATTATTAAAATGATGACTGGTTTCAATGAACGCTTATAGAGCAAAAAGGCAACAATTATAAAAATGATAATGAATATAACTGGTAACATAAAGGAAATATTTTTTGATGTAAAATAGAGTTTAGAATATTGTTATAAGTTGAAAGAATAACATAAGCGCATTATTCTTTTTTAGAATTTAATTGGTTAACAGTGGTAAGTAATGTTTTAAGTCTGTTATCAATACCTTTTTCAATGATAAAGACAAGAGTGTCTCCGGCAGTTAGGTTTGTTTTCTCTGTTTTGAAATTGGTAATATAGTCTTCTGATAACGAATAAGATTTTCTGTCTTTTAGTTCAGTTTTATTGATGTCTATATGGTTTGGAACCCCTGTATAAATTAGTTGTTTAGCACTGTTATTAGTTTTAAATCTGTCAGATTCTTCATTGAAGCAACTTACGTCTATAGAAGTGACATCATCAGAATAACCAATTATTTGCGTGTAATAGAGATATTTTTTCGAATATGTTTTCCATTTATCCATTTCTGGTGGAAAATTATTTTTTATGATACTATCCGTTTTTCGATTAGTAGATTTAAAACCTTTAGGTAAAGTCTTTAATAATTCCTGCCCATCAACATTCCAGTTATAGCTATCATATTCTTTTGCATAAAATATGGCAATTTCTTTTTGAAAGAAATGTTTACCAGATACCCAAAGTGTGACCATGCCACCAGGAGCAATACCAACACCAAATTGATACCCGTCTACAGTGCCATTTGGTTTACTGAATTCGTTCATTTTGGTACTTTTTAACCCAAAAAAACTATCTATTTTTTTATGTGGAAGCTCAAAAGTACCTTTATAAATTTTCCGTTCTCTAACAGATACCCAATGGCAGTCTAAGGTATATGGTGGCGGAAAATTCTCAAATTCATATTCATAAATACCTCCATAGTTAGCAAAACTCTTCTCGTAGTCTTCTGTAACTATAATAGATTCATTTTTGTTTTCAGTTATGAGTTCAAACTTACCCATGATAGGGTGGTGTTCGGCTACACTGGCACTAAATGAATAAATTTTGCGACTAAAGGTTTGGTATGCTACCAATTTCCAAATATGTAACGCAGTTAGAATTAAGGTAACGACCAAGAACGATAAGGTAAGTTTATGTATTCTCATTTCTAATGCTGAAAAGCCGCTGCAAGACCTGTTAAATATAATAGTATTAGCCTTATAAGTCCAGATATAACCAAGGCAATAATGGCTAGGTTTTTATATATTTTTTTATTTTCAGAATTGTCAAAATATGCTATTAAACCTAACTGAACAGTAATTAAAATGCAACAAATGATAAATAGATATATTAAATGGTCTCCACCATTACCAAACCCTTTAAAAAATGTAAAAAATAATGTAGTATTAATAATAGCTATTAGAAATGTCAGAGAGCTATTGAATTTTGGTGTGGTTTTGGTCATACTTTTAATTAAAAAGGGTATGGTCTAAATTTCTCATGGATTAATTTTTAAAGTGTTACCTGCAAGATAGTAATAGTCTTCTTTATTGATTTAATAAAGAGAAACTAGTATTTGTAGCCGTTGCCAACAAATTATTAAAGTAGTCTTTTGCTATAGCAAAATCTAGCATACCAATTATTGAAACTTATGTTTTTGAATTGCCTAAATAAATTGAATATTAAAGCTTAATAATCTGATATAAGAATCTACAAGTCCAGAAAAGTAGCATCTTAATTTAAAGAAAAATTTGTTGATTTTTCACCTTAGTTCATTGCTATTCCTTCTAACTCAACTTCATCAAATAGTTCGATAAAATTATATTTTTTTAATAATATAATCAGTACTTTTCGCATTTGTTCTGAGCAGTTGCTTCGGAAATAATTCTCCGTCAAATTACTATCTATATCAATATTACCAGTCATTGTCGAAATACGTATTTCGGTTAAAATAATCCCTTCTTTATAAATAGATAAGACCAAGTTGTGATGATATGGTAACGCTCTTGATTTATCGTATGATTTTGGATTTTGCAAATTAGTTATACATAGTTGTTGATCCTTTTTGCTCAAGGTTTCTCGTGCTAATTCCTTTTCATATTCCTTTTCCTCTTGATCTGGTAATGACATTTCTTTATTATGTACTTCCCAAATAGAAAATTGAATACTATCTTGAGTATTTGGAATCAAATCCAGATAAAGAGAATCAATTTGTGAATACACTATAGAGGATATTAAGAATGTATATAATAGAATTACTTGT
>NZ_JBDVOT010000054.1:0-7645 GCF_039968975.1 Maribacter sp.
GAGCAAACAAAGCTGGTGCCATTACAACAGAGAATTTTGGGGCAATACAATCGTTACCTACATTACAACAACTAGACTCTTAATATGAACCAGGCTGAGTTACACCGGTTATTGTCCTTAAAAAGTCAAAACAAAAAAGGTGGAATACCCTTAACCTCGTTATATGAGCAAAGATTGGCTACCAATCTTTCACTTATTAAAACACAGTTTTTTTCATTATACACAGAGAAAGAGCATAAAGCATTTTTCTATACTCTTTTAGATAAATTAGAATCACTTTTTAAGGACCGACCTACCGAATTACAAAAACAAGATATTGCACGGTTAAATTCTGGAAACTGGTATCAAAGTGAACAAATGATCGGCATGCAATTGTATGTTGATCGGTTTAATAAAGACATTAACGGACTCAAAGAAAAAATACCATATTTTGAAGATTTAGGTGTTAATTTTCTCCATTTAATGCCCATAACCACAAGACCTACGGGTGAAAACGATGGTGGTTATGCAGTAAACAGCTATCATGAAATTGACCCTAAATACGGCACAAAAAAAGACTTTTTAGCTTTCAGCAAAAAAGCTCGTGAGAACAATATGTTCTTAATGCTTGATTTTGTTGTTAACCATACCTCTGATGAGTTTATATGGGCCAAGAAAGCGAAGGAAGGTAGCCAGCACCATCAAAATTACTATTACACTTATTCTGACCGTCATATACCTGACGAGTTCGAAAAAACACTTCCTGAAATATTTCCACAATCTGCTCCGGGCAATTTCACCTATAACGCAGAAATGGAAAAATGGGTCATGACCTGTTTTAATACCTATCAATGGGATTTAAATTACAGAAACCCTGAAGTGTTTATAGAAATGCTCGGTAATTTAATGTCCCTTGCAAATTTAGGCGTAGACGTTATTCGTTTTGATGCTCTTGCTTTTTTATGGAAAAAACTAGGTACATCTTCACAAAACCTACCCGAGGCGCATACGCTCATCTCACTTTTTAGAATGTGCCTGCAAGTAATTGCACCAGGTGTAATTCTTTTGGCAGAGGCTATTGTAGCTCCCAGAAATATCATAAAATACTTTGGTGAAGATACTGCAGAAGGTAACGAATGTGAAGTAGCTTACAATGCTTCGTTAATGGCTTTATTATGGAATTCTATTGCCACTAAAAAAGCATCTTTACTAGTGAAAAGTGTAACTGAAATTCCCGAAAAACCTAATGACGCCACTTGGATCAATTATATTCGTTGCCATGATGATATAGGTCTTGGTTATGAAGATGACTTCGTACGCGTTACGGGTTATGACCCTAGTGCCCACAAACAATTTATTTTAAACTATTACTGCGGTAAATTGGAATGGTCTCCCGCCAAAGGGTTATTGTTTATGTACAATCCTAAGAACGGAGATGGTAGAATTACAGGTAGTACCGCCTCTTTACTTGGGCTAGAAACCGCTTTAGAACAAAACAACAAGAGTAGTATTGACTATGCTATCACCAAAATCTTGATGATGCACGGTATCATTTTAACCTACGGAGGTATACCTATGATATATGCCGGAGATGAAATTGCCACCTTAAACGACTATTCTTACGAAGAAAACGAAGATCATGTAAATGACAATCGTTGGGTAAATAGACCCATGCAGAATTGGAGTGTTGTCTCTACATTAAAAAAAGAAAAAGACAGCCCGTCAGCTATTATATTTAACGAATTAAAGCATATGATTCGCCTTCGAAAAGAGCAAATCGTATTTGCCGATACTAACAATCTTAAGGTTCATAGTTGCCCCAACGAGCATATATTTGTCTACCAAAGAACACATGAAAATGAAAGTATTTGGGTCTTGTCTAATTTTAATGAAGTTACAGAAACTTTAAATATAAGTTGGCTGCTTTCTATTGGTGTTCATACGGGTAAAAACTCTATTGATTTACTTACAGGAAAATCATTTGAACTTATTCATAACGAGTTGCCTTTAAAACCCTATGAACAACTTTGGATCAAGAATATTTCACCTTCCTAAGTACACGGAGCGCTTCTTTAAGTGAAGCATTTACCCCTGGATATTTTGGCTTTAAGACTTGCCTCGCTTTTTCCATTCGTTCCTTTGCCTCTTCAAAACCGTTAAGAAAACATATCAAATAAGAATCTGCTAAATATTTTAATTGCTTTACTTCGGGTATCGTCAATTCAGTATTCTTCTTTGCCTTTGCTACCAAAGCATTATTGCTCTTGTAAATTCTTTCTAGTTCTTCATTATCATGTATTGGCGGCTCAAAAAGTAAATCGCTGGTAATTTGATACGTGCCATTTTCACTGAATTTAATCACGACCTTTTCTAACGGATAATATTTCTGCTTGGCAGCCAGACCAAGCTGCACATATTCAATTGTAGTAAATGAATCATTGTCATAGGTAATAGTTACCTCATCTAAATTAGAGTAGAATAATTTTACTTGCTCATTGATCAATTCAATATCTACCCTATAAAAATAGGTTTCTCCATTGACTACTTTTTTATTACCCGCCCAACAAACTACAAACTGCTCCTTAAACACTTTATAATCGCTCTCTAAATCTTTATGCCTGTGATTTATAAAATCGATGACACCGTCTAAAGTCAGCTCAATATTATTTTTGGCATGTTGCTCAATGGTAGCAACAGCTTCTGAATTGCTATCTTTCAATTCAATATCAAACACCTTTGGCAAACTAATACTACCTTCTCTAAAAAATACAGAACCACCATAGTACTTCCATATATTTTTTCTCAATGAACATATTTTTCCAATAGATTTTATGGTCACTAAACCTACCACTTTACCTTCTGGCAAATGCGGAAATGGAATGTTTTCGTAAGAAATTAATGGCGGATTATCTAAATAGGCGTTCACTAGATTTTGAATTTTACTATCATCAAAAAAGTCTACGCCTACTATTTTATTATCCTCATCTTCAACGCCAATTACTATGAACGAATTATTTGCCGGATTGCTATTTGCTAATGCACAAACATGCTTTAAAAACTTACCTTTACCTTCTTTCTCTCCTATTGAAATAAAACGCTTTTTATCGTAAAAACTATTCTCGTCATTGTGCGCGAGCAAGTTTTTCACCAATAGACGTTTATTGATCATAAGTTTTGATTTGGCTTTTGGCTTTAATTTTTATCTACAATGGTTGAAGACGCTTGTGCTGTTGGCATGACCACCAAATCTGCAATATTCACATGATAAGGTCTGGTTACAACAAAGTGAATGATATCTGCAATATCCTCTGGTTTTAAGGGCTGAAATCCCTTGTACACCTTATCTGCCCTATCTTCATCTCCTTTAAAACGAACATTGCTGAACTCTGTCTCCACCAATCCGGGGTTTACTGCGCCAACACGAACCCCTGTACCATTAAGATCAATACGCATTCCTTGATTTATGGCATCTACTGCATGTTTACTGGCACAATACACATTTCCTTTCGGGTAGACTTCTTTACCTGCCGTAGAACCAATATTGATGATATGACCAGACTTACGCGCTACCATTTGCGGTATAACTGCCTTTGAAACATACAACAAACCTTTTACATTGATATCTAACATAGCATCCCAATCATCTATACTTCCTTCTTGAATGGTATCCATGCCATGAGCATTACCAGCATTGTTTATCAGAATATCTATTTCTGCAAATTCTTTTGGTAAAGAATCAACCGCTTCTTTAACAGAATCCTTATTTCTAATATCAAAATTCAAGGTATGTACTTGTACTTCTTTGCCTAGTTCTTCTTTAAGGGCATCTAGCCGATCTTGGCGTCTACCGCACAACACCAAATCTATACCGTTTTGGGCAAAAAGAATAGCTGTTGATTTTCCTATTCCGCTAGTAGCTCCTGTAATAAATGCTGTTTTTGTCATTTCCTATTTTAATTATGCAACTTCATGGCCTTCATTGGCTTCTAGCAAGATAAACCAATCTTGTATATCCATATCAATTGAAACAGTATCCATTGCCATTTTCAAACGTTTTGGTGTTGCCGTACCTACCACGGGGTGAATTTTAGATGGATGTTTTAAAATCCAAGCCAGCAAAAGTTGATCTTCTGTGGCATTATATTTTTTAGTAAAATCTGCCAATACCTTTTTAATCCGTGTATTTGCCTGAGAGTCTTCTCTGAAATAACTGCCAAGCGGACTCCAGCTCATGGCTAGTCTGTCATAAGTAATGCAATCGTCCAAAGTACCATTGTTCATTACCTCGTTGGCAGACAATGAAAACTCTACTTGATTTGCTTCTACGGGTATTTCCTTTTCTATGAGTTGAATTTGAGACGGTGAGAAATTTGACACTCCAAATTGCCTGATTTTTCCATCATTCTTTAACTTATCTATAGCTTCGGCAACCTCTGATGGGTTCATTAAAGGACTAGGCCTGTGCAACAAAAGCATATCTAAGTAATCTGTCTGTAGCATTTTCAAGGATCGCTCTACAGATGATATTATATAGTCTTTGCTATAATCATAATGCTTCACCCTATTTGATCGTTCCTTTACATGGAACTGAATTCCACATTTACTGATCAATTGAATATTCTCCCTTTTTATTCCACTTTCCTTGAACGCCTTTCCAAAATCTTCTTCAGTGGTATAATCACCATAAATATCTGCATGATCAAAAGTCGTAATATTATTATCTATGCAATGATTCATAAGTGATATCATATCTTTGGTAGCATGTTGTTTGCCCCATTTACCCCAGGTCATAGTACCTGCAATTATTCTAGAATATTTCAATGTATTATTATTTGAATAATGAAATTAAAAAGAATTCACTTAAAACCTTCATAAAAATAAGGGGTTTTCCAATTTTTTAACCTATCATTAACAGCGACTGAATGAATAAATTTTCAATTTGCGTAACTGTTAAAATTAGAAGCCTTAACAATCAATAATATATAGTTTTAAATGGAAGAAAATACTTCAATTGACATTAGTGCTGTTAATGAGAAAATAGCAAAAGAAAGCGCTTTTATCGATTTACTGATGCTTGAAATGAATAAAGTAATCGTTGGCCAAAAATATATGGTAGAACGATTATTAATCGGACTTTTAGGACAAGGCCATATATTGCTGGAAGGTGTACCTGGTTTGGCAAAAACCTTGGCGATAAACACCCTTTCTAAAGCTGTAAAAGGTAGCTTCAGCAGAATTCAGTTTACACCAGATTTACTTCCGGCAGATGTTGTAGGTACTTTGATATACAACATGAAACTGAATGATTTCTCCATTAAAAAAGGTCCAATCTTCGCAAACTTTGTTCTTGCAGATGAGATTAACCGTGCACCTGCCAAAGTACAATCTGCACTTTTAGAAGCCATGCAGGAAAAGCAAGTGACCATTGGTGACGAAACCTTTATTCTTGATAAACCTTTTTTGGTAATGGCAACCCAAAACCCGGTTGAGCAAGAAGGAACATACCCGTTACCTGAAGCACAGGTGGATCGTTTTATGTTGAAGACCGTTATAGATTATCCAAAAATTAACGAAGAACAGTTGATCATGCGCCAAAATTTAAAAGGTAGCTATGAAACTGTAAATGCTGTAGTATCCATAGAACAAATACTTAGCGCACAAAAAGCCGTTCGTGAAGTCTATATGGACGAAAAAATTGAAAAATATATTCTTGATCTTGTATTTGCCACAAGATATCCAGAGAAATATAACTTAGAAAGCTTAAAACCTTTGATCAGCTTTGGGGCGTCTCCTAGAGGTAGTATCAACTTAGGTACCGCTGCAAAATGTTATGCTTTTATAAAGAGAAGAGGCTACGTTGTTCCAGAAGATGTACGTGCCGTTGTACTTGATGTTTTAAGACACAGAATAGGTATTACCTATGAAGCAGAAGCTGAGAATATTACTTCTGTTGATATCATCAACAAAATTGTAAACGAGATAGAAGTACCTTAATCCAGTTAGAGTATTCTGCAATCAAATTTATTGAATGCCGAATATTATATTACTGCTAACGGAGACTGTAAACTGTTTACTAAAGAATGGATACTAAAGAGCTACTCAAAAAAGTACGGAAAATTGAAATAAAGACAAGACGTCTTTCTGACCATATATTTGGTGGGGAATATCACTCTACCTTTAAGGGTCGTGGTATGACTTTTAGTGAAGTACGACAGTATCAATTTGGCGATGATGTAAGAAATATAGATTGGAACGTTACCGCCCGTTATAACGAACCTTATATAAAGGTTTTTGAGGAAGAGCGAGAATTGACCATGATGCTTATGGTAGATATTAGTGGATCTGAGTTATTTGGCACTACTAATCAATTTAAAAATGAAATCGTTACCGAAATATCGGCAACATTAGCTTTTAGTGCACTTCAAAACAATGACAAAGTAGGTGTTATTCTCTTCTCCGATCAAATAGAACTTTTTATTCCGCCTAAAAAAGGAAAGACACATGTTCTACGTATCATTAGAGAATTATTAGAATTTAAACCAAAAAGTAACAAAACAGATATTGCCCAAGCCATGAAATTCTTGAGTAGTGTCATGAAGAAGAAAGCTATTGTTTTTGTTCTATCTGATTTTATAGACGACGGATACGAAAAAACACTGAAAATTACTGGTAGCAAACATGATTTAACCGGAATTCGTGTGTATGACGAACGTGAAGAATCTATACCAAATTTAGGTATGGTACAAGTTGAGGATGCAGAAACCGGAAAATTACAATTGGTAAATACCAAGTCTAAAAAAGTACGTAACGCTTATGCAGAATTTCATAGAAACCGTGTTACTTACTTTAAAGAGTCTTTCACAAAATCTGGATGCGGAGTTTTAGATTGTAGGGTAGATGAAAGCTATGTAAAAAAATTATTGGGCTATTTTAAAAGAAGAGGTTGATACGAATGATTATTACTAATAAAACAATTGAAAAATGTGCTTCGTGGTGTAAACGAATTTCACCTCTATTCGTATTTCTGCTGTTCATCTTTGAACTTTCTGCCCAAGAACGTCCAAAAATTACTACTGAAGTAGATACTACCTTCATTAAAATTGGCGAGCAAGTACAATGGAAGATTACAGTGGATATCGATTCTACAGATTTTGTTATTTTTCCTGAAGGGCAAACGTTTTCTCCCCTTGAAACCGTAGAGGCTTTTGCAACTGATACCACTAGAAAAAAAGATAGACTAACACTTCAAAAAATATACGCCCTAACCCAGTTCGATTCTGGAGCCTACAAATTACCTGCACAAAGAATTGATATTAACGGGGTTGGTTTTATAACAGATTCTACAATGATCAATGTAGCTACTGTGCCTGTAGACACCTTGAATCAGAAAATGTATGACATCAAACCACTTATAAATGTAGAAAAGAGCAACTATGCTTTTTGGAAGTACTTACTTATAAGTCTGTTGGTATTATTAATTTTTGGCGGACTCCTTTACTGGTTTGTATTCCGTAAAAAGCCACTAACCGAAGAAGAAAAGGTAGCACTTTTACCACCCTATGACAGAGCTTTATTAGAATTAAAACGATTAGAAAATTCTAGATATTTAATACAAGACGAATACAAAGAGTATTATTCTGAACTGACTACCATTCTGCGTTCTTAC
>NZ_JBDVOT010000055.1:0-20793 GCF_039968975.1 Maribacter sp.
ACCTTTAGAACAGAGAAGGATAAGCTTTCGGTAGCAGAGGTTACTGCAGGTAAATTTGATGATTACATTACCATAAACGGAAATGTAGCACCAATAGCTACCATTTATATGGATGCCTATGAAGGTGGTCGAGTAAGTGAAAAGTTGATTGAAGAAGGGGCAATGGTAAAGAAAGGCGACATTATTTTGAAGCTTGAAAATATGAATTTGTACGAACAAATTTTAGCTAGCGAAAGTAACTTGGCTTTAAAGCAGAACGACTTGCGTTCTACCAAATTAAGTTTTGATTCAAGACAGGTAGAAGGCAGAAGATCGTTGGCGACAGTAAGTACAGATTTACAACGATTAAAAAGAAATTACGAGCAAAACAAAGCTTTGTTCGATGAGGAATTAATATCTAGAGAGGCTTATCAATTATCAAAAGAGAACTATGAATTATCTCAAAAACAACACGAAATTGTAAAGTTACAGACAGAACAAGATGATGAGTTAAGAGAAACTTCATTAAGAGGGCTTGATACTGATTTGGCGCGTATGCAAAAAACATTGGGCATGGTGTACCAAAGGCTAGACCACCTAAATGTACGAGCGCCTGCAGATGGTCAGTTAGGATTTCTAGATGCAGAAATTGGGCAAAGCATATCGCAAGGGCAACGTATTGGTCAGGTAAATGTGTTGACGGATTATAAGATTGAAGCTGAAATTGATGAACACTATATTGATAGGGTTAAAAGAGATTTAGTAGCGGTTTTAGAGCGTAACGGTACCGAATTTCCATTACGATTAAGAAAAGTATATCCAGAAGTTAGAAACGGTAGGTTTAAAGTAGATTTAGTATTTACAGATAACAAGCCAGAGACCATTCGTTCAGGACAGAGCTACAATATTAAACTGCAATTGGGAGAGTCTAACGATGCACTTTTATTACCAAAAGGAAGCTTTTTTCAAAGCACCGGTGGGCAATGGATATTTGTAGTAAATGCTGATGGAGGAGAAGCTATTAAAAGAAACATTAGAATAGGGAAACAAAATTCAAGATACTATGAAGTATTGGAAGGCTTGGAGCCTGGTGAAAAAGTAATAACCAGTAACTATGATAATTTTGGGGAAGCCGAAAGAATAGTGTTGAAATAGCTTCGGCCCCGCTCAGCTAACTTTAAAGTTCAGTTTCGAACCCTGAGCGTAGCCGAAGTGTGAAAAGGACGAAAGAATAGTATTAAAATATATTAAACTGTCACATTTGGGGAAACTCAATGTCATTATAACAATCAAAAACAAAGGAAAATGATCACCATTACAGACCTTAAAAAGAGTTTTAGAACAGAAGAAGTAGAAACCTTGGCATTGAACAGTGTCAATTTAAAAGTAGAAGACGGCGAGTTTGTGGCAATAATGGGTCCGTCTGGCTGTGGTAAATCTACTTTATTGAATATTATAGGTATGCTAGACAACCCAACTGATGGTAGTTACAATTTTGCGGGTAACGAAGTTGGTGGTTTAAAAGAAAGCGAAAGAACACAGCTGCGTAAAGGAAATTTAGGTTTCGTATTTCAAAGTTTTAACCTCATTGATGAGCTTACGGTTTTCGAAAATGTAGAGCTGCCACTGATCTATTTGAAAATGGGTAAGGCAGAGCGCAAAGAAAAAGTTATGAAAGTGCTTGAGCGTATGAAAATAGCGCATAGGGAAAAGCATTTTCCACAGCAATTATCAGGTGGTCAACAACAGCGTGTGGCAATATCTAGAGCGGTAGTAACCAACCCAAAATTAATATTAGCCGATGAGCCAACGGGTAATCTAGATTCTAAAAATGGGATAGAGGTAATGAACCTATTGACCGAATTAAACCAAGAGGGAACCACCATAGTTATGGTAACGCACTCAGATAGAGATTCGCATTATGCACATAGAGTAGTTAATCTATTTGATGGTCAAATAGTAACTGAAAGTCAAAACAGGGCAATAGGGGCTATGATGTAGATCCCTCAGGCTCCCGAAGGGGGTTGAAAAAGAGTTTATTCATCAATCAATTATTAGCTCTGTTCGTTAAGAGGAGCTAAGGAATAATCAACCAAAAAACCAAACGTATCCCTTAATCACGGATAATAGAGTACCATCAATCAATCACCAAACCATTCTCCCTCCTCTGGAGGGAGCTACGGGGAGGATTAAATCAAAAAATCATGTTCAGAAACCATCTTAAAATTGCTTGGAGAAGTATAAAAAAAGATAAGTTGTTCGCTGCTATAAAAATTGGTGGTTTTGCCATGGGCATAGCAGCTTGTCTTTTAATAGCATTGTTCATTGGTAGTGAGATAGGTTATGACCAACATTATAGCAAAAAAGGGCAGTTATTTAGGGTTGTGCTGCAAGGTATGTATAAGGGAGAGGTGATGAAAAGCACACATTTTCAGTTACCATTTGCCGATGCCCTACAAAATGATTTCCCTGAAATTCTTAAAGCAGGAAAAGTAAATAGTACCGGAATTTTTGGAGCAGGTAAACGTGGTATTAGATTGGACGGCGCATCAAAAAACAATTTAGAAGATGGCTTTCTGTTGGCGGACCAAGAAGCGTTTGAGATTCTGGAAGTGGAATTAATACAAGGCAATACGGCAACGGCGTTAGTGAATCCTAAATCCATTGTGATTTCAGAATCAAAGGCGGCAAAGTATTTTAAAGGGGCAACCATTTTGGGCGAAACCATTATTTTAGATAATGATGCCAGTACTCCGTATACCGTAACAGGTGTCATGAAAGATGCATCGAAAAATTCTCATTTATCATATGATTTTCTACTTCCTATTGAAGATACCAATGCCAGTTGGACCAATCAGAATTATTTCACCTATGTTTTAGTAGATCCCAATACTGATATTCAGCAATTGGAGCAAAAGATGGTTTCCATAGTTGAAAAATATATCATTCCAGCACAAAGAGAGCGCGGGCGTGCGCCAGATTTTATAGATGTGCTTAGAACCATGGAGTATAAACTTCAGCCAATTACCGATATTCATTTGTATTCAGACCTAAAAATGGCAGACGGACTAAAGCATGGCGATATTCGTTTTGTTTGGCTTTTCGCGGCAATTGCCGGTTTTGTATTGCTGTTGGCGGTGATCAATTTTATAAATCTTTCTACCGCAAAATCTGCCAATAGAGCTAAAGAGGTAGGGTTGAGAAAAACAATTGGGGCTTATAAAGGCAATTTGGTAGCTCAGTTCATGACAGAGTCAATGGTATTCAGTTTTATATCTTTTATTCTTGGCGTTGTATTAGCGTGGGCACTATTACCATCTTTCAACTCCATTGCATCAAAATCTATTGAAATGCCTTGGTCTGCTTGGTGGTTTGCTCCAATAATATTAGTTGCTTCAGTTTTAGTAGGTGCTTTGACAGGGCTGTATCCGGCGTTTTATTTATCGGCTTTTAAACCGGTGAACGTTTTAAAAGGAAGTTTGAGCATTGGTAGTAAAAGTGGAAAATTAAGAAGCGGACTCGTTATTTTTCAATTCACCACATCTGTGATCTTAATTATTGCAACATTGATTATTTATCAGCAGATGGACTTTATTCTCCAAAAAGAATTGGGCTATGATAAAGAACAAGTAGTTATCCTTGAAGGAACAGGTGTTTTGGGTACTAGTGCCGAAAATTTTAAAGAACAATTACTGCAGTTACCACAAATTAAATCGGCAACAATTACAAATTATGTACCGGTAGATGGCGGTAGTAGAAATGGAAATACTTTTAGAAGAAAAGATGAAGGTAATGAAGGTAGGGGCATACCTGCGCAAATTTGGAGAGTAGATTACGATTATATTGAAACCTTGGGTATTACCGTAAAATCGGGCAGGGATTTCTCTAAGCAATTTGCGTCAGATTCTTTAAGTAGCATTATCATAAATGCCAATATGCAAAGAGAGTTGGGCTTGGAGAATGCCATTGGTAAAGAAATCAATAATAATGGTCAATTATTTACGATAATCGGGGTGGTGGATGATTTTCATTTTAAGTCCTTAAAAGAAGATATTTCATCACTGTCATTGGTAATAGGTAAAGATTTAGGTGCTATATCTCTTAAATTGGAGAAGGGTAATGTGAATGAGGCTTTAGCTTCTATAGCATCGGTTTGGGGTAGCAATGTTCCTAGTCAGTCTATCAATTATAGCTTTTTGGACCAAGAGTTTAGTAGTATGCATGATGATGTAGAACGTATGGGTAAAATATTCAACAGTTTTGCGCTATTTGCTATACTGGTAGCATGCTTAGGCTTATTTGCATTGTCCGCTTTTATGGTAGAACAACGCAAAAAGGAAATCAGCATCAGGCTAGTGTTAGGGGCGCCGTTCAAGAGTATTTATCAATTGCTCACATTAGATTTTATGAAGCTTATTTTACTATCCATTGTAATAGCAATTCCTATAGGGTGGTATATGATGAGCCGTTGGTTAGAAGATTTTGCATACCATATTACCATTAGTTGGAGCATATTTTTTATGGCGGGTTTAATTGCATTGATCATTGCTATTGTAACCATAAGCTACCAATCTGTGAATGCAGCTTTAATACAGCCTTTAAAAAGCTTACGAAAAGAATAAAAATCACCAAACCATTCCCCTTCTTTTGGAGGGGGCTAGGGGGAGGAAAAAACGAGAATCATGATTAAGAACTATATAAAAATAGCTTGGAGAAACCTTTGGAAAAACAAGGGGTACAGCATGTTGAATATTTTTGGTCTCGCAATAGGTATTACTTGTGCGGCAATGATTTTACTTTGGGTAGAAGATGAGGTTGGTTATGATACCAATTTTGAGAAGCAAGATGTTGTGTATTATGTACCAACAAATCAACAATATGAAGGCGAGTGGCGTACATTTTTTCAAGCTACTCCCGGTCCGTTAGCAGAAGTTTTAAAAGATGAAGTACCAGGAATAGTTGGGTCTGCAAGAACAAAAGGTGAAGATTTTTTATTTCAAGTAGGAGAAACTTCTATTAATAAATTTGGGCGATACGCAGATCCAGACTTTTTAAGCATGTTTAGTCTCTCATTTGTAGAAGGCAATTTAGAAACCGCTTTTAAAGATGTGGATGCCATGGTCATCTCACAGGAAACGGCTACCCAATTATTTGGTAAAAATACTGCTGCTATTAACAAAGTAATTAAAATAAATAACGAAACAAGTTATACCGTTTCAGGAGTTTATGAAGATTTGCCACAGAATGTAACCTATAGTTTTGATTGGGTTGTTCCTTTTGAACGCTTTGCAAAAGATAATGAATGGGTGAAAGAATATGGTGCAAATTTTTCCGACACTTTTGTAGAGCTCTCCCCAGAGGCAAATTTTGATGTTGTCAATAATAAGGTAAAGGCAATACTTCCTATGAAAACGGAAGATGACGAAACCATAGCCTTTTTATTTTCTATGAAAGACTGGCATTTAAGGTCGGCTTTTGAAGGAGGTAAAAATATAGGAGGGCAAATAACGTATGTAAGACTGTTCAGCCTAATAGCCATCATTATTTTATTGATTGCCTGTATCAACTTTATGAACTTGGCTACAGCTAGAAGTGAAAAAAGAGCAAATGAGGTAGGTGTACGTAAGGTATTGGGCTCAGGAAGAAAAGGTTTAATATCTCAGTTTATGGCAGAAGCTATCATCACGGCAACATTATCTGCTGTACTTAGTGTGCTGTTGTTAAAATTGTTGGTGCCACAGTTTAATATGATGATAGATAAACAGCTAGATTTTAGTTTGTTCAACCTTACTCATATGTTGACCTTGGTTGGCATTACATTGCTATGTGGTATTATTGCGGGTTGGTATCCTGCGTTTTATTTGTCTTCTTTTAAACCTGTTGATGTATTAAAAGGGGCAAGAAGGGCAAAAGGCAGCGCATCATTTATAAGAAAAGGATTGGTAGCTACGCAGTTCGTAGTATCTATCGTATTTATTATATGTACCATTATCGTTTACCAACAGGTACAACATGTTAAAAAACGAGATTTGGGTTATAATAAGGAAAATCTGGTGAAGATTCCCGTTACCGGAGACATGATAAAAAATTTCGCTCCTATTGAGGAAGAAATGAAAGCTTCGGGGATGATAGAAAGTATCGGACTCATAAATTCTGATATTTTATCCGGTGGAAATAATACATCTGGGTTAAGCTGGCAAGGCGGTGTAGATACAGAAGATGTATTGGTTTCGGTAAGAGATATTACGGCAGATTTTTTTAATACCGCTGGTTTGGAGATTATTGAAGGGCGAGGGTTTAGTAACAATCCCGCTCAAGACAGTGTTAATATAATTGTAAGTGAATCGTTCGCAAAATTAATGGGTAGCGGTAGTGCAATTGGTAAAACTATTGAAGAGGATTACCCGGTAATTGGCGTAGTAAAAGATTATGTCTATGGTGATATGTATGGCTCTAGTGACCCTGTCATATTTTTTAATGACCCAAGCCAAGGGCGTTTTATGTATGTAAAAACAAAATCTGGCGTAGCAACAACGGCGGCATTGGCTACTATGGAAACAGCATTAAACAAATTTAATCCTGCATTTCCTTTTGAATATGAATTTGTAGATGACACATATGATGCCAAATTTAAAAGTGAGAAGCTGATAGGAAATCTCTCTCAAGTTTTCGCATTGCTGGCTATTTTAATTTCTTGCTTAGGGTTGTTCGGATTATCAGCTTTTACAGCAGATCAGCGTAGAAAGGAAATTGGCGTACGAAAGGTTCTAGGTTCAAGTATAGCGGGTATTGTGGGCTTATTATCCAAAGATTTTATGCAATTGGTATTCTTGGCAATAATTATTGCGATACCTATTGCATGGTTGATAATGCAGAATTGGTTAGAAGGTTTTGCCTACCGCACAACAATTAGTGCATGGGCATTTATCATTGCTGCGGCAGTAGCTATTGTGATAGCCTTATTGACCATTAGTTTTCAAGCTATTAATGCAGCAAGGGTTAACCCGGTAAAAAGTCTAAGAACGGAGTAGTGGCTTTGTAAATATATTGGACATAATCTGTCTAAATATTTGACACTTAATATTTTATGAATTTACATAAATATTTGAAAATCAATACCTTGTATTCTTGGCATAGAAATAGAATTTGATATTCCGTAATCAAGCATCAAAAAACGAGAACCATGTTTAAAAACTATCTAAAAATCGCTTGGAGGAGCTTAAAAAAGCAAGCCTTTTTCACTTTTCTAAACACATTTGGTCTAGCCATTGGTATGGCTGGGGCATTAATTATATCGTTATATATCTATGATGAGCTTAGTTATGATAAAATGTTTGCCAATGCAGATAGAATTTATCGTATAGATTCTGATATCAAATTTGGCGGAGCGGAAATTAAGGCAGGAGAATCTGCCGCGCCAATGGCGGAAACTTTAAAAAGAGACTATCCGCAGGTAGAAGCTTCAGTGCGTTTTAGAACAATTGGAAGTGCTTATGTAAAGAAAGTTGGAGGAAACAGAAGTGCTAAAGAAAGCCATATCACCTATGCTGATTCCACTGTTTTTGAATTCTTTGGGATAGACTTACTTGCGGGTGATGCCAAAACAGCATTAACAGGTACCAAGTCTTTGGTGCTTACCAAAACGGCAGCAGAAAAACATTTTGGTTCTACAGATGTTATAGGACAAAATTTATTGTTGGACAATACCGATATCTATACGGTAACCGGTGTCATAGAAGACATGCCCAAAAATTCTTATTTCAATGACTATAGTGTGTTTTTGGCAATGGCAGGCAATGTAGCATCTAGAGAAGATAATTGGGGCGGTAATAACTATTTTACATTTATAAAGTTAATTCCGGGAGCCAAGGTTGAAGATTTTCAAGAGCCCTTACAAGAGATGTTAGAAAGGTATATGTTACCATGGTCACAAAAGTATTTTCCGGGTATGACGGCAGAGTCGTTTGCGGCATCTGGTAACTACATTCGGTACCATACCATGCCTTTGACCGATATTCATTTGCATTCAGATAAAAGCTCGGAAATGAGTGCAACGAGCAGTATTCAGAATATTTACATTTTATCATTTATTGGATTGTTCTTGATTATTTTGGCAAGTGTAAACTTTATGAACTTGTCTACGGCACATTCGTTAAAGAGAGCCAAAGAAGTTGGTGTACGTAAAACCTTGGGCTCAAATAAATTGAATTTGATCTTTCAATTTTTAACCGAATCAGGATTAATTGCCTTTGTGTCCTTACTGGCGGCACTATTGATTACACTGGTAGCATTACCGTTTTTCAATAGTTTTACAGGCAAATCAATTGAAATTCCTTTTGCTCAGCCTTTATTTTGGTTAGCATTATTGGGAGGAACTATGTTACTAGGGTTATTGTCGGGTAGCTATCCTGCATTTTTTATGTCGAGGTTTACGCCTGTTAAAACCTTAAAAGGTAATAGTTCTGAAAGTGTGGGCAATGGTAGGGTACGTAATGCCTTGGTAATTTTTCAATTTTCAATTTCGGTATTTCTTATCATCAGTACTTTGGTGGTTTTTCAGCAATTAAATTACATACAGAACAAAGATTTGGGCTTCACCAAGGATAAAGTATTGCTAATAAATGAAATGGGTGCATTAGGATCCAAGACGAAGGCGTTTAAAGAACAGATTGCGAATATGGGTTTTGTAGAGAGTGCTACATTGAGCAATTATTATCCAACGCCATCATGGCGATCAGACACTTCGTTCTTTGAAGAAGGTTCTAGAGATCAAGAAAGTGCCATTCAAATGCAAGAGTGGGATGTAGATACCGATTATCTAAAAACTATGGAAATGGAATTGGTTGCCGGTCGTGATTTTAATCCAGCCTATGCATCGGATTCCACAGCTATAATAGTCAATGAAGCTACGCTACCTATTTTAAACCTTACGGGAGAGGAAGTTTTAGGAATGCGAATATCCGAAGAAATAGATCAAGAAAATCCTTCGTACTATACCATAATTGGGGTGGTCAAAGACTTTCATTATAGAACGTTAAGAACGAATATAGGCGCTTTGGGAATGCATTTAAATTCAAATGCACAAAACATGGCGGTAAGAATGAGCGGTGGAAATTATGCCAATAATATTGCTGTGATAGAAAATACGTGGAACACCATGGCGCCAGGTCAACCTTTTGATTATCGTTTTATGGACGAAGCTTTTAATACCACCTACGAAGCCGAACAAAAACTGAGTCAGATATTTTTCATTTTTACTATGCTGTCCATTTTTATTGCTTGTTTGGGATTATTTGGATTAGCTGCCTTTAATGCCGAAAAACGAACAAAAGAAATCGGTGTTAGAAAAGTGTTGGGAGCTACTGTAAGTCAGATATCATATAGACTTACGGTAGATTTCCTAAAATTGGTAGGCGTAGCCATATTGATTTCTTTGCCCATAGGCTGGTTTGTCATGAATAAATGGCTTGAAGATTTCTCATACAGAATAGAGATAGGTGTTGGGATTTTTATACTCGCAGCGGTCTTGGCAATTGTAGTGGCTGTTATAACGGTTAGTTATCAAAGTATAAAAGCGGCAATTGTAAATCCTGTAAAGAGTTTACGGTCAGATTGAATTGGCGTAACCTTATGTAGGTAACAATGTAAAGCAATAGAAGTCTATGTAAATATATTGTACAGCTTTTGTCAAAATATTTTACACTCTAACAGTTGGTTTTTGTTGTAATCAATTGATATTAAAACGATTAGAATATTGGCACGGAATTAGTTTTATGTTTTGCGTCATCAATCAAAAAACGAATAATCATGTTAAAAAACCACTTAAAACTATCTTTTCGGAATCTCTGGAAAAATAGGATGCTTTCATCATTAAATCTTTTAGGATTAAGCATTGGTATTGGTGGTGTATTAACACTTATGTTTTCGGTATATGCCTATTATGTGGCAGATGATATGATTCCGCATCAGGATCAAATTTACTATCTCAAGACACATTTGGTAGATGGTAATGATTACAATGAAGCAGTCTATCCATTATTGGATAAAATAAAAAGTACCTCTCCAGAAGTAGTGGCAGGTACGCATTTACATGGTTGGGGCAATATCTGGTTAGAACTTGGTGATAATGAATTTCAAAAAACAAGCACATATGCCGATCCAGAATTTTTTGATGTTTTTGAACTGCCTTTAAAATATGGAAATCATAGTAGTGCTTTACGTGATAAATATTCAATTGTCTTAACAGATAAGGTAAGCAAGCAATTATTTGGTGAGGAGAATCCTGTTGGTAAGAGTTTGATTGCGGCAGATACTTTGAATTTGACGATTACAGGGGTGTTAGAACCAATTAGCCCTTACTCTTCATTTAGACTAGATGTTTTAATGCCGAATACCATATTAAAGGATAATGTAGGTTTTAAGAATCAAAACAATTGGGACAATAGTTTTTCACCTGTATTTATAAAACTTCGAGCAGATGCTGACCTTCAGCAGTTTGAAAGTCGTGTAGGTCAATTGGTAAAAGAAAATTACGAAGACCCTACGGTAATTTCACGAATGGAATTGGTACCGCATACTAAGGTCCGTGTTGATTCTATACCAGTAGTGGAGATTATTATTATGGGAAATATAGCTACATCGTTTTTTGTATTACTTCTTGTACTTGTAAATCTGTTGAACTTGAACACCTCTACTATGTACCGTAGAACTAAGGATATTGCGGTACGCAAAATTTTAGGTGGTAGTAAAAAAGGAGTGATTGTACAGTTTTGTTTAGAAAACGGAATTTTGGTATTACTATCAATATTGATTTCTGGCGGACTATTTTTTGGCTTCTTACTACCTAAAATGAACGATATTTTCGGAGCCGATTTTGGTAAGATTAATTTTAGTTTTACAAATGATTATCCCGTAATTTTTGGAGCTATATTATTAGGTGTACTGGTGACTCTGGTTGTTGGTATATTACCCACATTACGATTTATATCCTTACCGGTTTCACAAGGGATAAAAGGGAAACTGGATAGTGCTAAAGGAAGTTTTATTTTAAGAAATACATTCATCATTTTTCAGTTTGCAATAGCTATTCTCTTTATTTGTATCGCTATTATTCTGAATAGTCAAATCGGTTTTATGAAAAAGGCTGATTTAGGTTTTGATAGAGAACATGTTATTGTTGGTAATATTGATCTTGATTTTAAAGATTTAGACGCTGCCAATTCTAGTTTTAGAGCGCTTTTAAATGAACTAGAGGCTAATCCGTATGTAACTAATGTAACTACTAGTCAGGCCGTTCCATCAGATTACTACTTTAATTACACCAGATATTATGATGCAGATACAGATATAGATGTACGTCTTCGTCGTTCATTTACCGATGCAGGTTATTTAAGTACTTTAAAAATACCTATTGTAAAAGGTAGAAATTTTAATGAGGAAATGGATAATAGTGACGAGAGACCTGTTATTATCAATCGTAGTGCAATGAAAGCATTTGGTTGGTCAACTATAGAAGGAAAACGTTTAAAATTTAAGAATGACAATTTTGTAGGTAATCCAGTAGTGGGTGTAATGGAAGACTTTCATTACCAAGACTTGCAAAATGCTGTTGAACCGTTAGTGCATTATTATAGAAGAGAAAACGATTTGGAAAAACATCGCTATCTCTCCGTTAGGGTAGTAGAGGGTAAACAAAAAGAAGTTGGGGATATGATTACAAGTGCTTTTTCTAAAATAGACTCCAGAAAAAAATATGCACAAAGTAATCTTAGTGATAAGGTAAGCGGTCAGTATCGTTTAATGGACGGTATGCTAAAAACAGTAAACGTTGTGGCATTACTAACCATATTCATATCATGCTTAGGTATGTTCGGTCTAATATCTTTTATGGCAAAAAGAAGAATAAAAGAAATTGGTATCCGTAAAGTTTTAGGTGCCAGTGTATTAAAAATAGTAGTGTTGCTTTCAAGAGATTATATGATTCTAGTAGGCATTGGGGCAATAATTGCATTCCCGGTAGCTTGGTATATGATGAGTGCGTGGCTGGGTGGTTTTGCCTATAGTATTTCATTACAATTTTGGATGTTTGCCTTAGCCGGTTGTATTGCATTTTGCATAACGGCATTTACATTAGGTATTCAAGCTATTAAAGCAGCAAGGGCAAACCCTGTAAAAAGTTTACGAACAGAATAATATAAAAGTCATCAATCAATCATTATAAAATCAAATCATGTTTAAGAATTATATAAAAATCGCTTGGCGAAACTTATTTAAGAATAGGGTATTTACTGCTGCAAATATTGTTGGGCTTACCTTAGCATTTGCGGTGGCGTTGTTGTTGACCATGACAGCTTTATTTGAGTTGTCTTATGATCAATTTCATGTAAATAAGGCATCTACCTATCAAGTGTATTACTCAAACCAGACACCAAAAGGTCCAGATATTTCTACTGCCAACCCTGTGCCTTTTGCTCCGGCATTAAAACAAGAAGTTCCAGGTGTAAAATATGTTGCTAGAGCATTGAGTGAAACTGTCTTGGTGTCATATGGCGTGAACGATTTTAATTTAGATGCCGAATATGTAGACACAGATTTTTTTTCCATTTTTAGTTATCCAACACTGGCGGGCGATAATAATAAACCCATACAAGATCAAAACTCAATAACACTTACAGAAGAGGCATCTAAAAAGTTATTTGGTACTACAGATGCTATAGGTAAAACGGTGAAAGTCCTCATAGGTAAAGAAGAAAAACCATTTACGGTTTCAAGCATTCTAAAAAGTATACCAGATAATAGTAGTGTTAGTTTTGATATCGCCATCCCTTTTAGTAGTCATTGGGAATATGAAGAGAATATAGATGTTTGGGGTGCGAGAAATCACCCGGTATATATTCAATTGGAAGAGGGAATTTCTAAATCTCAGTTTGAAAGAAATACAGTAAACTTTACATTATTGCACGAAGAAGAGCAAATAAATAATATGAAACGCGATGGCGCACAGCCAGATGTTAATGGTAATTATGCTCAACTAGGTTTGTTGTCGTATACCGACAAACGTTTTGCGAACATTAATTCGGGCATATTGCAGATAAAAAAAACCTTTCCGTATATGATTTTGGGTATTGCATTTTTAATCATTTTCATAGCCTGTGCCAATTTTGTCAACATGAATATTGCTTTAGGCGAAAAACGTTTGAAAGAAATAGGCATGAGAAAAACATTAGGTGCTGTAAAAGGGCAACTTTTCAGTCAATTTTGGTTAGAAAGTCTACTGGTATTTGCAATATCAATTGTTCTAGCGTTGGTACTATCTAATTTGCTTATAAATCCATATAAGACCTTGTTTAACACAGATGCAACTTTTGCAAACTTAATGACTCCAACAATTCTTGGTAGTTTTTTGGTAGGTGTTTTATTGGTGACTTTGGTTACAGGCGGATATCCTTCTTTATTACTTAGTAAATTGAATACATTAAAGGCATTAAAGGGTAAATGGGAGTTGGGTAAAAACGGAGTTAGAAATGCTTTGATTGTTGTGCAATTTGTAATTGCAATTGTATTGATAACGGGCACTTTGGTTTTTCAAGGTCAAATTCAATTTATGAGAAATAAAAATCTTGGATTTAATAAAGAACAAGTCATATCGATACCCTTAAACGGAAAGAAAGATAGCTATCGCGTGGTAGAACTTCTACGAAATGAGCTGCAGGGTAATGGTAATATTTTAGGCGTTAGTGGATCAGATAATAATTTAGGGCGTGGTAAAGACGGCAGTATCTCAAGTAGTGTTTTGGGTTTTGAATATAAGGGTAGGGTTGTACATAGTAATGTGCTTACGGTAGATTATGACTATGCAAAAACCTTAGATTTACAGCTCATAGAAGGTCGTATGTTCAGTAAAGAATATAGTGCAGATAGCTTAAGCATGGTTATTAACGAAGCAATGGTGAGAGAGTTGAATGAAAAAGAAAACCCGTTAGCGACAAGAGTATATTTTGATGAAGATTCTGTAGCGTATAATGTCATCGGAGTATTAAAAGATTTCAATCATCAAGATATTAGTAAAAGTATAGAGCCATTAACCTTTTTTCTAGATAGAGATTACGAGTTGTATTACGCTTACGTAAAAGTGGCACCTACAGATATGGCAAAATCTTTCGATGCAATCAAAAATACATGGCAAAAAATTGAGCCTAATGCTGAGTTTTTAGGGTCTTTCTTAGATGAGAATATAGATAGAACTTTTAGGCGAGAAAAAACGATGGCAACCATTGTAACGGCAGGTTCTGTTTTAGGTATAGTGCTTAGCTGTATAGGTTTGTTTGCGATGTCATTATTGGTAGTTGCCCAACGAACAAAAGAAATAGGAGTGCGAAAAGTAATTGGAGCAAGCACAGCGTCTATAACCATATTACTGACCAAAGACTTTTTAAAACTGGTTGGCATAGCGTTCATCATAGGAACTCCAATAGCATATTTTGCTTTAGATAAATGGTTGCAAGACTATGCTTTTAGAGTGCCATTAAGTATTTGGTTTTTTATAGGTGCAGGTCTATTGGCAGGTTTAATTGCGTTGTTGACGGTAGGCGCTAGAACCATGAAAGCTGCCGCTGCAAACCCAGTAAAAAGTTTAAGAACAGAATAATAAATATGATTTTAACCAACAACCACTAACAACCTATTTCACTAACAAACTAATTCACTACAAGAAAGATGTTATTACAATTAAGAAATATTTTCAAATGGGTTCAACAAGGCGGTCAACGTATATTCTTGTTGAAGGATATTAATTTAGAAGTTCAAGAAGGGGAATTCATTTCAATTATGGGTCCGTCCGGTTCAGGGAAGTCCACATTATTAAATGTTATAGGCATGCTGGATACGTTTGATGAAGGTGAGTATGATTTTTTAGAGGAATCCGTACATACTTTAAAGGAAAAATACCGCTCTAATCTGTATAAAGAATATATAGGTTTTGTGTTTCAGTCGTATCACTTGTTAGATGATTTAAAGGTAGAGGAAAATTTAGAAATGCCTTTATTGTACAAGAAAATAAAGGGTTCTGAACGTAAAGCCTTGGTAGCAGATATGCTGGATAGGTTTAATATTGTAGGTAAAAAAGATTTGTTCCCAACACAGTTAAGTGGTGGTCAGCAACAATTGGTTGGTGTGGCACGAGCTTTAATTGCAAACCCTAAATTGATATTGGCAGATGAGCCAACAGGGAACCTAAACTCTCAACAAAGCGAAGAGATCATGCAGTTGTTTAAGAAATTGAACGAAGAAGAAGGCGTTACCATTATACAAGTAACGCACTCAGAAAAGAATGCGGAGTATGGTTCAAGAATCATCAATCTTTTAGACGGCAGACAGATTTAGTTTTTGAAATATATAAAAAGACATTTCAAGCGCAGTCGAGAGGCGATAGGTTTTAATGTAATTTACGAATGTCAGTTCCAGTGCGCATCATTCAATTATTTCATTGAATAATGGGTGTGTCGAGAACCTTTTGAAAACAGATAGTTTTCCGAGTTAATTAAAAAAGTATAGTTTTCTAACAACTAACAACTAACAACTAACAACCAACAACCAACAACCACTAATCCGTATACCCTTCAGGATGCATCTCATCAAAATCGGTGCGGTCTTGAAAAGCTTTTGCTAATAAAAGTATACTGGCTTCATCGTACAAATTACCAACTAAGGTTACACTTGTAGGATGTTTTTCTTTATCCAATCCCGTAGGTATGGCAATCACCGGATGACCGGTAAGGTTGGTAATGATCAACTGTCTGTTACCAAAAGTAGGGGAGATCAGAACATCGTAGTCTTTCATTATAGATTCCATTTTTTCAATCAAGACCTGACGTTGTCTATTGGCTTGAATATACTCTACCGCTGGTATAAATCTTGCTTGTCTTAAAGAGTTTGCTCTAGAGCGCTGGTGTTGTTCTACCATCTTGTCAACATCTTTGGCACGAACCATATCGTCAAAAAAAGCACCTGCCTCGGCTCTTAAAATAACATCAAAACTATTATAGGGAACATCTTTTGGTAATTCTACTTCGTTAAGTGTTAAACCCATTTCCCTAAAAGTTTTTAATACCTTTTCTAAATTGTCTTTACTAAGAGAAGAATCTTTATCAATGTCTTTTTTTAAATAACCAATACGTAGCGATTTATAATCCTTTGTAGGCTCAAATCCGTCAGGGTAATCGGTAGTCATGCCGTCTTTAGGATCTTTACCTGCAATAACACTGTATACAATGGCACAATCTTCGGCACTTCTTGCCATAGGTCCTACCTTGTCCATAGACCAACTTAAACTCATTACTCCGTGTCTACTTACTCTGCCGTAAGTTGGGCGTAGACCGGTAATACCGTTTCTATTACTGGGCGATGTTATGGATCCCAGTGTTTCGGTACCTAAGGCAAAAGGTACTAATCCTGCTGAGGTAGCAGAACCAGAACCTGCAGATGATCCTGTAGCGCCTTGTTTGGTATCCCACGGATTTTTTGTTTTTCCATCGAACCAAACATCGCCACGTGCCAAAGAACCAGATACTAGTTTGGCTACTAGAACACCACCGGCATCCTGTAATTTTTCAACTACTGTTGCGGTCATTTCAATTTGTTGGTCACGGTATGGTTCTGCGCCCCAAGTTGTTTTATATCCTTCAACGGCCATCAAGTCTTTTACTCCGTAAGGAATACCATGCAGAATACCACGGTAATTACCTGCCGCTAGTTCTTCGTCCAATACTTTGGCTTGTTTCAATGCCATTTCTTCCGTAACGGTTATAGTACATTGTAAAATGTCGTTGTACTTTTTTAATCTATCAATAAAGAACTTAGTTAAGTCAACAGAACTTATTTTTTTGCTCTTGATCAATGAGGCAAGTTGAGGAATAGTGTAGAAAGCAAGGTCCGCTTTTTTATTTGGTAGTTGAACGTCATTTGGAATAGTCCAATCTGGAAAACCGTTTTGTGCTTTGGGTTTAAAATTCAGTGGCAAGGGATCAAAACGAACCGCAGGGATGACATCATTGTCTAAAGTGTATTTACGTAGCGAGTCAAATCCTTCTTTGTTCCTTTTTAAATATGGATAAAGCGTATCAATATATTTTTTGTCAAAATCTAACCCAATCAACTTTTGCGAACGTTTTACATCTTTTTTAGAAAATTCATTTTTAGAGCTAGAACAAGATGTAATGATTGATATAGTAAGTAGACTAAAAAATAAAAAGAAAGGTATTCTTTTTGTAGGTTGGTACATGTTGTTGGTTTTTAAGAAGATTCTAAAGTACGTCTTTTAGAAAATCTATGTTATTTGGTAAATCATAAAAAAATGTGAATTGAATTTCTAATAAAAAGAGGTTCTGTTTATAATGACATATTCATTTTCAATACGCTAGCTTCATAATCTAACAACTAAGGATTATCTTTGTTGTTTAGAATGAATTTATATAATGAAGATAGATAAAAAGGACGTCTTAAAAGCTTTAGAGAACATTACCGTACCTGGTGAAGGGCAAAATATGGTAGAGAGTGGTGCCGTGACCAATATTCAAATTTTTGGAGATGAGGTAGAGGTAGATATTACCATAGCTAACCCAAGTTTACAAGCACGTAAAAAGACTGAAGTAGAGATTTTAAAAATCATACATAAAGAGGTTTACGAAAAGGCTAAAATTAAAATTAATATAAAGGTAGATGCACCTGCTGCTAAACCAAAGACGAACGAAATAAAGGGGAAACCTATTCCTGGTATAACCAATGTTATCGCGGTAGCATCTGGTAAAGGTGGTGTAGGTAAATCTACCGTTACGGCAAACCTGGCGGTTACCTTGGCAAAAATGGGCTTTAAAGTAGGTTTGTTAGATGCCGATATCTACGGACCATCCATGCCAATAATGTTCGATGTTGCAAATGATAAGCCACTTGCTGTAAATGTAGATGGTAAGTCTAAGATGAAGCCGGTAGAAAGTTATGGTGTAAAACTATTGTCAATTGGTTTTTTTACACAAAGAGATCAAGCGGTTATTTGGAGAGGACCAATGGCATCTAAAGCATTGAACCAGATGATTTTTGATGCACACTGGGGCGAGTTGGATTTCATGTTGATAGATTTGCCACCGGGTACAGGAGATATTCATTTAAGTATCATGCAGTCCTTGCCAATAACTGGAGCGGTTGTCGTAAGTACTCCGCAAGAAGTTGCCTTGGCAGATGCTAGAAAAGGAGTGGCAATGTTTCAGCAAGACAGCATAAACGTTCCTGTTTTGGGAATTGTTGAGAATATGGCCTACTTTACGCCTGCAGAATTACCTGAAAACAAGTATTACATTTTTGGTAAAGAGGGCGCTAAACACCTTTCAGAAGATTTACAGGTTCCTTTTTTAGGAGAAATGCCATTGGTACAAAGTATACGTGAAGCAGGTGATGTTGGTAGACCGGCAGCCCTGCAAGAAGGTACACCTGTAGAAAAAGCTTTTGAAGAATTGACAAAGAAGGTTGTGAGTGAAGTTGTTTCTAGAAATAAGACAATGCCACCTACAGAGGCTATAAAAATTACAACAATGGCGGGTTGTTCGCCGGTTAATAAAAAATAGATATGACATCAGCAGAACTAAAATTGAATGTTGAAAAAGCATTAGAGGAAATAAGACCTTTTTTACAAAGTGATGGTGGTGATATTTCATTGATATCTATTGATGGGGATTCTTCTGTTAAAGTAAGGTTAGAAGGGGCATGTGTTGGTTGCAGTGTTAACCAAATGACTTTAAAAAGTGGTGTAGAAATGACAATCAAAAAATACGCGCCACAAATACAGGAAGTCATTAATATAGAAGCTTAAATTCTGACAATTATCATGATTTTAAAGACTATAGATTGATAATTTTGAAGCACCTTTTAAATAATTTCTTTAATGATTAAGACCGATATATTAATAATTGGCGCAGGACCTACGGGTCTTTTTGCCGTTTTTGAAGCCGGACTATTAAAACTTAAATGCCATTTGATCGATGCCTTGCCACAAGCTGGTGGGCAGTGTTCAGAAATTTATCCTAAAAAACCCATTTACGATATTCCTGGTTTTCCAGAAGTATTGGCTGGTGACCTTGTTGATAATTTAATGGAGCAGATCAAATCTTTTCAACCAGGTTTTACTTTGGGAGAACGTGCTGAGACTATTGACAAATTAGAAGATGGGACATTTGTGGTGACCACAAATAAAGGTACAAAACATCATGCGCCGGTAGTTGCCATTGCTGGTGGTTTAGGTAGTTTTGAACCACGTAAGCCATTGCTGGATAACTTATCCAAATTTGAGGACAGCGGTGTTGCTTACATGATTAAAGACCCTGAAGTGTATCGTGATAAAAAAGTGGTCATAGCCGGTGGTGGCGATTCAGCATTGGACTGGAGTATTTTCTTGGCAGATGTGGCATCACAAGTAACTTTGGTACATAGACGAAATGAGTTTAGAGGAGCTTTGGATTCTGTAGAGAAGGTTCAAGAGCTAAAAAATCAAGGAAAGCTAAATTTAATAACACCGGCAGAAATTATCGCGCTTAACGGTGATGATAAATTAGAATCTGTTTTGATCAGAAAAATATCTGATGCTAAGGAAGAGATTCTTTTAGAGGTAGATAATTTTATTCCCTTATTTGGACTTTCTCCAAAATTAGGACCTATTGGCGATTGGGGGCTGGAGATTGAAAAAAATGCCATTAAAGTAGATACGTTCGACTACCAAACAAACATACCTGGTATTTATGCTATAGGTGATGTAAATACCTATCCAGGAAAATTAAAGTTGATTCTTTGTGGTTTTCATGAAGCAACGCTAATGTGCCAAAGCGCCTTTCAAAAAATTCATCCCGATAAAAAATACGTTATGAAATATACCACTGTAGGTGGTGTAAGCGGTTTTGACGGAACAAAAAAAGAAGCTCCAAAAGCAGTGGTGAAGAAGATTGAGTAAAGTAGTGTGTTGGTTTGATAGTGTTTTCTTAAGATGATGATGCAACGTTTTGAAGACTTAAAGATTTGATAAAAATCACAAGATTTAGCAGTTTTGATTTCTAAAAAATCTTTAAACTTGAAGCGTCAAATATGTATAAGAAAAAAGTTGAGCTAATTGAAAAGTCAAATGAAATTTCTACTATGCTTTACGTACTAATTCAATGAATAAAATAACTAGTTCACTGAACCCTAATTACTAGATTCTATAATGACCGATATTAAAATTAAAATTACGGACCGCGACGGAGTATTACACGAAATTGATGCCCCTACAGATATGAATATGAATCTTATGGAAGTGGTTCGTTCTTACGAATTGGCGCCAGAAGGAACCATAGGTATTTGTGGCGGTATGGCTATGTGTGCTTCATGTCAATGTTATGTATTGTCAGATACGGAGTTACCAGAAATGGGAGATGATGAAGAAGCTATGTTATCTGAAGCTTTCAATGTAAAAGATAATTCACGTTTAGGTTGTCAATTACATATCACGGAAGATATGGACGGACTAGAAGTAGAACTTGCTCCTGAAGAGCTTTAAACGTCATTACGAGAAAACAAGAGGTAATCAAGATTGACGAAGTAATCTGCTTAACTGATTTTAAAAGCTAGTAATAGCCTTGTAATGGAAAATAAATTTTTATTTTCCATCAGCCATCAGCCATCAGCCATCAGCCATCAGCCATCAGCCATCAGCCATCAGCCATCAGCCATCAGCCATCAGCCATCAGCCATCAGCCATCAGCCATCAGCCATCAGCCATCAGCCATCAGCCATCAGCCA
>NZ_JBDVOT010000056.1:0-13391 GCF_039968975.1 Maribacter sp.
TTTCCTGATCAATGGGTTATGCGTGGTAATCACCATGATGCATGGGTACATGGTGCAAATGATCCTATTAGTGGTTTGGTTGCCCTAATGGAGGAAGCCCGCGCTATTGGTGAACTTGCAAAAAAAGGACAAAAACCAAAACGTACATTGGTATTCTGCGCATGGGATGCCGAAGAACCAGGGTTAATAGGTTCTACAGAATGGGTTGAAGATCATAAAAAAGAACTACAAGAAAAGGTTGTTGCCTATATTAATACTGATGGTAATGGTCGCGGATTCTTAGGTGCCGGTGGATCTCACTCACTACAGGCTATGGTAAGCGAGGTAGCGGATAATGTGGTTGACCCACAAACAAATGTATCAGTTAAAGAACGTAGAATTGCAGCAAATATGGTTAACGGTGGTGACGACTCTTTTAAGTTATCTGCATTAGGTTCTGGTTCTGACTACACCCCTTTTATTCAACATGCTGGTATAGCGGCTTTAAACCTTGGTTTTGGTGGAGAAAATGGCGGCGGAGAATATCATACTATCTACGATACATATCCACATTATAAAAGATTTAAAGATCCAAAATTCGCCTATGGTGTTGCCTTGGCGAATACTGCAGGTTTAATTACTTTACGTTTAGCAAATGCAGATGTTATTCCGTTGAACTTCTCTCAATGGCATTCAATGATTTCAAATTACTTAACCGAAATTATTGAAGAAACAGAAAGTATGAGAAAAGAAGTTTTAAAACATAATAAAATAGTTTCTCTAAAATCATATGAATTAGCAGCCGACCCAACAAAAAAAGTAAAAACGCCTACAAAAAAAGAACTTATTCCTTATGTAGATTTTTCATCTTTACAAAATGAATTAGTCATACTCAATGAAACTATTTCTCAGTTTGAAAAAATCAATATATCTGCTCTTTCTAAAAAATCAAGAGAACAGCTTAATAAACATTTAATAAAAGCAGAACAGATGCTTACCTCAGAGGAAGGACTACCTCGTAGACCTTGGTTTAAACATCAAATTTACGCACCAGGCTTTTACACTGGTTACGGTGTAAAAACTTTACCGGGAGTAAGAGAAGCTATCGAACAAAAAAATTGGACAGAAGCAAAAGAACAAATTGAAATATTGACAAACACTTTTCAAAATTTCAACACCTATATTAAAAACGCAACTAAAAATTTACAATAATTATGGATTCAAACTATATTAAAGTTTTCGGCGGTAATAGTATAGAAGCAAAACGCATTGAAATAGCGTTGAAAGAAAATAATATCACTCCAATACTCAAAGATGAAAAAGAATCTGCTCGGCTAGCTGGTTTTGGAACGCCGCTATCAGAATTCATAGAAATCTATATAAATAAAGATGAAGAGAAAAAAGCTTTAGCTATCATTACCAAACTTAATAGTTAAAAACATAAAAAAGCCTCCATAACCGGAGGCTTTTTTCTAATACTTTATTCTAAAATCACCCCTTAGTTAAAGGTGTTATTTCTAATTTTCTAAATTCTACAGGACCATGATCTCCTTGTATCATTATTGGTCCGGCTTCTGATTCATTATTATCTAAAGCTCCACCAGTCATTGCTTCAATATTTTGATTAGAAATAATTGTTTTTCCGTTTGCTACAATAGTAACTCTTCTTCCTATCAAAGTAATATCATAAGTCTGCCATTCTCCAGCTTTCTTTGCTACATTTTCATTGGGAGTTAACAATCCATAAATTCCACCAAAATATATGGAAGATGGTTCTAGACCAATATTATCGGCTATCTGCACCTCATAACGCCCTCTTAAATACATACCACTATTACTACCTTCTGGGTATCTAAATTCTGCATGTAGTTTAAAATCTTTAAATTTTTCTTCTGAAACTAAATTAACCCCGGGTTTAGAGCTGGTTAATATGCCATCTAACACCGCCCATTGATTTCCCGGCTTAATTGTCCAGCCTTTTAAATTTTTACCATTAAATAACTTTACCGTCTTCCCTTCTTTCGCATTTTCATAATATGGAAGTTTTGGTGATCTGTTAGCCGTCCAATTATACGTCTTTCCATCTACATATATCATAGTACCTTCTAAACCTTCTCCTACTATTTTTCCTTCAAATTCCATATTGGCCGCTCCCGGTTCCCATTGTGGCGGAATTTCAAATGAAAATAATTCGCCATGCTTTTCAATTTCTGCAACTGGTCTTGCACTACCGAAAGCATACGTAAACCTACCGATTAAGGTATTGGTACCAGAATGTCTAATTTCTAACCAAGATGGTAATTTTTCACCTTCTTGATCAATAGTTAAATTCCATTTCCCTTCTAATGGATGACCTTCTTGAGCTTGTAACAGGGTTAAATTAATAGCCATCAAAAAAATGAAGGCAGCTGTTTTTATAGTATTCATATAAATATTGGTTTGATAAGTAATCAAATATAAAGGAACTTTTGAACACACTTTCTTAACGTTGAAATAAATTATGTTTTAAATTCAAATTGATAAATCTATACCATATATGGTTAATAATTTACCTACAATTCATTTTTTAGCTTAGTTATCTACATTATTCACCACATTTAAGTATCAATCCAACCAAACAATAATGACATTTTAAAGATAAATCTTTTAGGGACTAAATCCTTAATGCTTCTTTGCGCTTCTGGCATAAATAAACAACCTGTTGAAATACCGTTGACTATACAACATGACTGCAACCCTTATAGCACATCTAGATAATCTTAAAAAAAACCTTGTTCTCCGCTAATCCTTTTCAAGAAACTCTATATGGAGGAAACTGGTGGGCAGGTAGATCTGTTATCAACAACAACCCTACAGCGCAATGTGTACGTTGCCACTCTGTAAATGGTTCAGGTGGTGAAGTAGGTCCTAAATTAGATAATATTGGTAATGTTTTGGACAGACAGCAATTATTAGAAGCGCTTATTGAACCGAGCAAAAGATTGGCTCCTGGTTATGGGAGCATAACAATAACTTTAAAAGACGGGCAAAAAGTTCAAGGCGTGTTAATAGAAGAAAATAATAAAGAGATTTTGCTAAGAACATCTGAAGCTGAACCTTTAAGAATTCCTTTAATGAGAATCGCTCAAAGAGAAAATTCAATGTCAGCCATGCCTGCTATGAGTCGTATGATTTCTAGAAGAGAACTTCGAGATCTTATACAATACCTGGGCTCCTTAAGAAATAAAGTACGGATTATTGAAGGTTAAGATAAAGAAGTATAGTCTATAAGGAGGAAAGTTCTGCTTTCCTCTTATTAAACTCATACATCATTTCCTTTACAATTTCACCAGCAGGCTTAATGTCGTGTATCAACGCAGATACTTGACCTATTTCTAACTCGCCGTCTTCTAAGTCGCCTAAGAACATCCCTTTCTTGGCACGCCCTCTGCCTAAAAGCGTTTTTAATTCTTCGGTAGTGGCTCCGTCAGCATATGCTTGTTGTACTTCGTTGTAGAATTTGTTTTTCACTAAACGAACAGGAGCTAGTTCTTTTAAGGTTAAATGAGTATCTCCTTCCTTTGCCTCTACCACCACCTCTTTAAAACTCTCATGATTAGAGGCTTCTTCACTTGCTACAAACCTACTGCCAACCTGCACCCCATCGGCACCTAAAACCATAGCTGCCAGCATTGCTTTACCCGTGGCAATACCTCCTGCGGCAATTAAAGGAATTGTTATTTTTTCTTTCACTGCAGGAATCAAAACTAAAGTTGTTGTTTCATCCCTACCATTATGTCCGCCTGCTTCAAAACCTTCTGCAACAATAGCATCTACTCCGGCTTCCTGAGCTTTCAATGCAAACTTCAAGCTACTGACCACATGTACAACGGTTACTCCTTTTTCTTTTAAAAAAGATGTCCATGTTTTAGGGTTTCCTGCAGATGTAAATACAATTTTTACCTCCTCTTCTATGATAATATCCATCAATTTATCAATATCAGGATAGAGCATAGGCACATTAACCGCGAAAGGTTTCTTAGTCGAATTTTTGCACTTTTGAATATGCTCACGCAAAACATCAGGGTACATGCTACCGGACCCGATGACTCCTAAACCTCCTGCATTTGATACAGCACTGGCTAGTCTCCATCCGCTGGTCCAAATCATTCCTCCTTGAATTATTGGATATTCTATCTTAAAAAGTTGGGTAATTCTATTTTGCATGCGCAGAGTAAGTGACTTAAATATCAATTAAAGAGTAAGAAGTTACATTTTAAAGATACTATTATGCCCTCTAAAATGTAACCTATTATTTAAGAAATTACTCCGGAGCCAATTAGGTCATCTTCTAAATACCAAGCTACAAATTGACCTTCGGTAATTGCCGACTGCATTTCTTTAAAATCTACATACAAACCGCCTTCTACCTTGTATATTGTTGCTTCTTGTAGTTCTTGTCGGTATCTAATACGCGCTTTTACTTCTAGTTTTTCATCAATATTCAATGCTAAATCAGTTCGTACCCAATGTAATTCTTCGTCTTTCACAAATAAAGTTCTTCTATACAGACCCGGGTGCGCCTTACCTTGACCGGTATATATGATATTCTCGTTTACATCGGTATCTATTACGAATAAAGGTTCTTTTGTACCACCTACATGCAACCCTTTACGTTGCCCTTTGGTAAAATAATGCGCACCTTGGTGCTCACCCACAACTTTACCATCTGTAAGATGATATACAGGTTTCTCTGCGTAAAATTCTAATTCAGCATTTATATCATCAAAATTAGGCGTAGTTCGCTCATAAGCATCAAACCCAGCAGGCACTTCCACAATCTTTCCAGTTTTGGGTTTTAATTGTTGCTGTAAAAATTCTGGTAATCTTACTTTACCTATAAAACATAAACCTTGCGAATCTTTTTTATCTGCAGTAATCAAATTCATCTTTGCGGCAATTTCCCTTACCTGCGGCTTGGTCAACTCCCCTATCGGAAATAATGTCTTTGATAATTGTTCCTGCGAAAGTTGACATAAAAAATATGACTGGTCTTTGTTACCATCTTTTCCTGCCAATAATTGATATGTTTCCGTACCATCCGCATTGTGCAAAGTTCCTTTTCTACAATAATGCCCAGTGGCTACAAAATCGGCACCCAACTGCATGGCAATTTTCATAAAGACATCAAATTTAATCTCTCTATTACAAAGTACATCAGGGTTTGGTGTGCGCCCCATTTCATATTCCTTAAACATATAGTCAACTATACGCTCTTTATACTCGGCACTTAAATCTACTGTTTGAAACGGAATACCCAATTTTTCTGCTACAATCAAAGCATCGTTACTATCTTCTAACCACGGACATTCTTCTGATATCGTTACCGAATCATCATGCCAGTTCTTCATAAACAAACCAATGACATCATATCCTTGCTCCTTTAAAAGGTATGCTGCCACGCTTGAATCTACTCCTCCAGAAAGTCCTATTACTACTTTTTTCATCTCTTCTTCTTGGTCGATACAAAATTACGAAATTTCATTTCAAAGTCTATTTTTTTCAAACACTGCTTTACCCATAATCCTTTAACGATAAGCTTAATAAAAATCAATGCTAAGCTCATATAGTCTTCACACATAATTTTTTTGAGTCAAAAATATTTTGTTAAACTTTTTTAAAAATTAGTTAAACAAAATATAACTGTCGTATTTTTAGCATTGTACATTATTTATTATCATAAATGTATTTTAAATCACTTAATGTTAAACATAATTAAAACTTAATTAAACAAATTTAAAAACACCATTATGAAAAAAATGCTGAGATTACGAAATTTTTTACTGCTACTTACTATTACCTTGGTTACATGGTCATGTAGTGACGATGATGATGTGGAACCTATGACAGCCAACGAATTGACCATCGTTGAAACCGCCCAAGCAGAAGATGCACTTTCTTCTTTGGTTGCCGCTCTTACAACTGCCGATAACTCTGAAGGAACGGATTTAGTAGGGACTTTAAGTTCTGACGGACCTTTTACCGTTTTTGCCCCAACAAACGATGCTTTCACAACATTATTAAATCAATTAGATGATTTTGACTCACTTTCTGACTTTGATACAGACGAAGAAAGAGCAATTTTAACCTCTATTTTAACGTATCACGTAGTTTCTGGAGTTGCCGCAAGCTCGTCTGACCTTAACAATGGTATGGTCGTTACAACAGTACAAGGTGAAGATTTAACTATTAATATTGATGGCGACGTATTTATTGATGATGCTACCGAAGTTGATGCTCAAGTAGTCATTGCAGATGTGGAAGCTAGCAATGGTATTGTTCATGTTATTGATAAAGTATTGTTACCACAAGCTATAATTGATGCTCTGAACGGAGAAGAAATGCCTGAGGAAAATGGAACATTAGTAGATATTGTTGTAGCTACAGAGCCATTATCTTTATTGGAAACTGCTGTTATTAAGGCAGATTTAGTTGCAACCTTAAGTTCAGAAGGACCATTTACAGTTTTTGCCCCTACCGATGATGCCTTTGTATCACTTTTAGATATACTAGGTGACGACTATAATAGTCTAGATGATTTTGATACCGACGAGGAAATTGCCCTTTTGACTAACATACTATTATATCATGTAATTGCTGCAGAAGTTAAATCTACAGATTTAGCTGCCGGCGAAGTTGCTACTGCATTTGAGAACAACAGCGTTGAAGTAATTTCTTCTGGCGATACATTTGTAATAGGAGATGCTTCTGATACCGATGCTACTATTACAGGTGTTGACATTATGGCTTCTAATGGGGTTGCCCATACCATCGATAAAGTTTTATTGCCACAAGCGGCAATTGACTTTGTTGCGAGCTTACAATTAAAAACTATTGTAGACACAGCAGTTGCTACAGATGATTTAAGTTTATTGGTAGATGCTTTGGTACAAGCTGATGCAGGTTTGGCTGAGACACTTAATGGCGATGGTCCTTTTACAGTATTTGCACCTACAAATGATGCTTTTGTTGCTCTTTTAGATACTTTAGGCGAAGACTATACTAGCCTAGCCGATTTTGATACAGAAGCTGAAAAGGGTTTATTAGTAACTATACTTTCCTATCACGTAGTAGTAGGAACAGCCGCTTTTTCTACAGATTTAAGTAATGGACAATCTATTGAATCTTTTCAAGGTGAAAACGTGGGTATTGACATTAAAGAAGATGGATCGGTACATGTAGAAGATGCAACCGAAGAGAATGCAACAGTAGTTATTGCTGATGTAGAGGCTAGTAACGGAGTAGTTCATGTTATTAACAAGGTTCTTTTGCCACAGGCAGCACTTGATGCACTATAATTAACAACATTCAATTTAAAACAAAAGAAAACCTCTCTACAAATAGAGAGGTTTTTTTATGCCTTGAAACAGCTAACATCATTATACAACCTTTTAACATACAATAACCCACCCTTTACAACTAACTTTTTATAGAACCTTAAATAAATTACATCTTTGACATCCCAAATCTTACCAAACCAAGCCTTAACCAATGGCAAAAGCCCTTTCAAATTTGAAAGGGCTTTTTTATTTTCAAAAAATAAGAAATACTTAATTCTTTTTCTGCGCTTCTGCCTGCTCCATCATTTCACGCATTTTCTTTTGGAACTTATTCTCCTTCTTAGGTTTCTTCTTATTTTCTTGTATCTGGGCATGAATCTTATCATTATCTATAATAACATTCTTGATCACCAACATAATACCAATTGTAATAAGGTTAGATACGAAGTAATACAAACTTAAACCACTTGCATAGTTGTTAAAGAAAAACAACATCATAAACGGCATTAGGTACATGATAAATTTCATGTTAGGCATACCCGGCTGTGTTGGCATATTTTGACCTGTTGTCATATTCATATAAAAGAATATAGCTATAGAAGCCAAAATTGGAAATAAACTTACGTGATCACCATAAAATGGAATAGAGAATCCTTCTGGGAATTGATAGATAGTATCAAAAGAAGAAAGGTCATCTGCCCATAAAAATGATTTTTGACGTAATGCGAACGATGTTGGGAAAAACATGAAAAGCGCATAGAAAATAGGCATTTGTATAACAGCGGGTATACAACCGCTCATGGGGCTCACCCCTGCCTTACCATACAACTTCATGGTTTCTTGTTGCTTCTTCATAGCATTGTCCTTGTACTTCTCTCCCAGCTCTGTAATTTCAGGTTTTAAAACCTTCATCTTAGCTTGAGATAAATAGGACTTATAGGTTACAGGTGACATTGCCAAACGAACTAATATTGTCATAATTACAATAGCAATACCATAAGGGAAGTACGTACTAATAAGACCATAGAAAGGTGTAAACACGTAACGGTTGATCCAACCAAAAATACCCCATCCAAAAGGAATAGAATCTACCAGGCCTAAATCTTCGTATTGAGATAAAGTCTCAACATCTGTAGGACCAAAATACCAGTGTAAATCTTTAGATATTTCTCCACCTTCCAAACCTACGGTTAAAGCCGATGCATATTTTTTAGTAAAACCAAAAGTTCTACTCTCCTCTTCTACTAAATTAACAGAGGTAAGATCACCTCCTTTAAAAGGCTCATCTGCCGCTAGAATACTGCTAAAAAAGTGCTGTCTGTAAGAAATCCATTTTATATCTTCTTCTGATTCTTCATCATCACTACCTTCAGAAAGCTTACTTATTTTTCCATCTTCATGATTATAAGTTAAACGCGTATATCTGTTCTCGTATTGAATACTTTTTGAGTGGCGTATACCTTTTAACTTCCAATCTAAAGTTACTGGTTTACTGGTACTAATAACATTATCCAAACCTTTTGACTTAATGGTAAAATCTACCAAATAGTCGTTCGGTTTAATAACATATCTATATTCTAAATATTGATTGCTAGATGTCTTTGCTTTCAACGATAACACCTTGTTACCATTATCATTTGACATAGTAGGCTCAAAATATAAATCTTGAGTATTCAACATTCTATTATCAGATGTCGCAAAATCTAAACCAAATGAAGCATTACCATCTTTTACCAAATACACCGGTACAGAATCATAAGTAACGAATTGTTTCATTTTCGCTTCTACAATCTGCCCACCTTTATTACTAATTTTTAATAAAAGAACTTCATTCTCAAAAGTAGTTATGTCGTTAGAAGGTTTTGTAAAACCAAAAGCACCAATTTTTCCTTGGTAATTTGCAACTGCAGTAGAATCTTGTAAATCTAATTGCGGTACATCATTAATAACAGTTTCTGTTTCTGAATTTTCTGACGCCTTTGCAGCCTCTACTTGTTCTTGCTTCGCCTTTTCTGCCTCTAACTCTTCTGGAGTTGGTTGATTTTGGTAAAACATGAAGATGAGTATTCCAAAAATAAGCACGAAGCCGATAATGGATTGTACATCAAATTTCTTTTCTTCCATGTGGTATTTCTAATTAATTGGATATATTTTGAATTTTTAAGAAAGCAAATATATGTCCAAATATGGTGTTTATGCCAATGTGGCATTAGTTTATGCCTTTTTGTGCTCTAAAGCAGCCTTGACCAAGCCAACAAATAAAGGGTGTGGATTAGCAACGGTACTCTTATACTCTGGGTGATACTGTACGCCAATAAACCACGGGTGATCTTCTAGCTCTACAATTTCAACTAAATTGGTTTCTTTATTAAAACCTGTGGCTTTTAGTCCTGCATTCTCTAATTTCTCTAAATAGGCATTGTTAAATTCATATCTATGACGGTGACGCTCAGAAATTTGAGACTCTCCATGATACATTTCTTTAACCAGACTACCTTCTTTCAATTCACAGTCCCAAGCACCTAAACGCATTGTACCACCTTTATCGGTTACGGTCTTTTGCTCTTCCATAATGCTAATTACAGGATCAGATGTATTTTCATCCATCTCTGTAGAATTTGCATTTGCAAGTTTCAATACATTACGTGCATATTCAATAACCGCCATTTGCATACCTAAACAAATACCTAAAAACGGAATTTTCATTACACGTGCATATTCAACAGCTTTCACTTTACCTTCTATACCACGTTCACCAAAACCTGGCGCTACCAAAATAGCATCCAATCCTTTTAGTTTGTTTTCGTAGTTGGCTGCCGTAATATATTCTGAATGAACAGATTTCACCTTTACTTTTACCTCGTTAGCAGCTCCTGCATGTATAAAAGCTTCTAATATAGATTTATAAGAATCTTGTAACTCTACATATTTACCTACTAAACCAATAGTAACCTCAGCTTTAGGGTTTTTATGTCTAGCCAAAAACTCGTTCCAACGACCTAAGTCTGGCTCTACATCATTAGGTAACCCCAATTTCTGCAAGGTTACGGTGTCTAAACCTTCTTCTTGCATTAACAATGGTACATCATAAATTGTAGATGCATCAATACTCTGAATAACCGCTTCACGCTTTACATTGCAGAATAGCGCCAGTTTGTCTTTTATATCATTAGAAATCTCATGCTCTGTCCTACATACAAGAATATCGGCTTTGATACCGCTTTCCATTAACGTTTTTACAGAGTGCTGTGTGGGTTTTGTCTTTAATTCACCTGCTGCAGATAAATAAGGCACCAAGGTCAAATGAATAACAATAGCATTGTTATCACCTAATTCCCAAAGAAGTTGACGTACCGCTTCTATATAAGGTAATGATTCTATATCACCTACCGTACCACCAATTTCAGTAATTACGATATCATATTCACCGCTTTTACCCAGTACTTGAACGCGTTCCTTTATTTCATTTGTAATGTGTGGAACTACTTGTACCGTCTTACCTAAAAATTCTCCTCTACGTTCTTTTTCTATAACGCTTTGGTAAATTCTACCAGTGGTAACATTGTTTGCCTGAGAAGTACGAACATTTAAAAAGCGCTCGTAATGTCCTAAATCTAGATCTGTTTCGGCACCGTCATCAGTCACATAACATTCGCCATGCTCATAAGGGTTTAACGTTCCTGGATCTACATTAATGTATGGATCTAGTTTTTGAATGGTAGTTTTGTAGCCGCGAGATTGCAGTAATTTCGCCAAAGATGCAGCAATGATGCCTTTTCCTAACGAAGAAGTAACGCCTCCCGTAACGAAGATGTATTTGGTTTGTGCCATGTATCGAATTCTATGTTACGGGACACAAAGTTACAAATTGAGGTGAGAACTTAACGGGTTTCCTTAGGAAAATGTTTTTGTATTTTTCGAATTATTGATTCTAAGCCATTTGTTTTGATTTCTAGCATAGATTGCAATAAATCTCCCAATTTACCATCAGGAAATCCTTTTTGATTAAACCATACCAAATAAGGCTCTGGCAAATCTATTAGATGCCTTCCCTTATACTTACCAAATGGCATTCGGTAATGTGCTAATTCTATTAATTTTTCCTTATCAGGATTTATTTCCATTATTAAATGTAAAAAATTATCTTTAAAAAAATCAACAACTCACAACAACATGAAACGAAGAAATTTTATTGGTACCTCAGCGGCTGCCTCTGTCGGATTCTTAACTACTTCAGCAGCAGTGGCAAGCAATAAAAAAACTAATGCGACCGCCAAATTAAAGTACAATATTAACCATAGTGTCTGTTATTGGTGCTATGGAAGCATCCCTTTTGAAGATTTTCTTAAAAAATTAGTTGAACTAGATATACGTTCTATTGATCTGGTAGGACCAGATGAATTTCCGCTTTTGAAAAAATATAATATCCATGCTGCTATGTGTTGGGGCGCTGGTATGGGAATCGAGAAAGGTTTTAACGACCTCTCTTTACATGATGAACTTATTGCAGATTACGAACGTGTTATTCCTTTGGTAGCAGAGGCTGGTTATACCAACCTAATATGTTTTAGTGGTAACAGAAATGGAATGAACGATCTTGTAGGTTTACGTAACTGTGCCATTGGGTTAAAAAAATTAATGCCTTTGGCTGAAAAACACGGCGTAGTTTTACAAATGGAACTTTTAAACAGTAAAGTGAACCACAAAGATTATATGTGCGACACTTCTGAATGGGGCGTATCTCTTTGTGAAACAATTGGCTCTGAACATTTTAAATTGCTTTACGATATTTACCACATGCAGATTATGGAAGGTGATATTATAAGAAACATTCAAGATTACCACCAATATTACGGACACTACCATACCGGCGGAAACCCAGGCAGACACGAAATCGATGACACACAAGAAATTTTCTACCCTGCCGTAATGAAAGCTATTTTAAAAACAGGTTATACAGGACACGTAGCTCAAGAATTTGTACCTAGTTGGGAAAACAAAATAGACGCTTTAAAACAAGGTGTTACTATTTGTGATGTATAGTTTAGTTAACTAGCGGTTTTGTCATTAAGTTCAAAAATTACAAGTTGTTTTTTAAGAAAAATTGTTGATTTCATTTTTAATGAGGTCAACAATTTAAATAATGATTTTTTAGAACTCGAATCTAAAAATTGATAACTATTTCACTTTTAATCTAATGTTCACTTAAGGTCTCGGCTATCTCTTTAACCCAACGTTCTTGCACCACTAAATTTCGTGAATAATTAGTTTCTGAATCGTATTTATTTTGAAAATCGTTCAGTTGGCGAATAGTAGCTTTATAGATTTTACGAATTTCTACTTTTACATTCTTGGTAAATTTCGTCTCTGACAATTGCTTTCGCAATTTACGCGCATAAAGCTCGGTAATATCAAAATGTAATTGCTCGTGCAGCAAGGTAACATCATTGCACAACTTAGGTTTATACCATGACTTTGTTGGATAGAAATACGCAAACACTTTATAATCTACCTGTAATTCATTATTCTCGTAAAATGTGGAAAAGCGATAGGTTATACCACTTGCTGTAGTTGCTGCAGCCCTTGAGGTAATTGGAGCATCACCTTTAAAATCATTCCAGGTAAATCTAAAATCAGGTTTCCACGACACTACTTCTTGGCTCTGAACATTAAAAATGGTCAGAAGCGCTAATAGAAACAATATTGAACGTGCCTTTTTTATAAGTCCCAATTATATGTGATTACCTTCTCAATATCTGGATGTAAACTATAGTGCACAGGGCATGTATTTGCCGTGTGCACTAAAATTTTTCTGTTCTTATCTGAAATTTCTTTTGGTAAATGTACCTCAACTTCAATCTTAGCTATTCTTCTAGGTGAAGTTGCCATGTGCTTGGTTACAGATGCTGTAGTACCTTTAAGATCCACTTCTAACCCGTTTGCCTTAATACCCATCATTGTCAACATACAACTAGCCAAACCTGTTGCAACGGTATCAGTAGGTGAAAATGCTTGCCCTAATCCGTTGTTATCTACTGGCGCATCGGTAACAAAAGAATCGTTAGATTTTAAATGAATACACTCTGTTCTTAG
>NZ_JBDVOT010000057.1:0-23723 GCF_039968975.1 Maribacter sp.
TCTTTGGAGAAAAGTCTTTTGATGTAAACGACTTAACCCGTATTAATGAAGAAGGCAAAGGGTATATCAATATCTTAAGATTGACCGATATTCAAGATAGACCAAAGTTGTTCTCCACATTTATGTTGAGTCTCTTAGCTGAGATTTATGATACCTTCCCAGAACAGGGCGATAGCGATAAACCAGAATTGATTCTTTTTATAGACGAAGCCCACCTTATTTTCAAAGAAGCTTCAAAAGCATTGTTAGATCAAATAGAAAGTATTGTTAAACTGATTCGTTCAAAAGGCATAGGGTTGTATTTTGTTACGCAAAACCCTACAGACGTACCAAACGATGTGTTGTCTCAATTAGGTTTAAAAGTACAACATGCATTAAGGGCTTTTACTGCTAGAGATAGAAAAGCAATTAAATTGACTGCAGAAAACTATCCTGAATCTGAGTATTATGATACTAAAGAAGTACTTACATCTTTAGGTATAGGTGAGGCATTGATTTCTGCTTTAGATGAAAAAGGTAGACCTACGCCACTAGCTGCAACATTATTGCGTGCACCAATGAGCCGTATGGATGTTTTGACCAAAAAAGAATTAGCAGAAGTAATCAACAGCTCTTCATTGGTCAAAAAATATGGTGAGGTTATAGATAGAGAAAGTGCCTATGAAATCTTGAACGAAAAGATTGATAAGGCAGAAAAATTAGCCAAAAAAGAAAAGAGCAAAACAGCTACAAGAAAGACATCTAGCAAAACGAGTACAAAACAAAATCCGGTTCTTAAAGTTTTAACGAGTGCTACTTTTATAAGAGGAGTTCTTGGAGTACTAAAAAAAGTGATACGATAGCATATGAAGTTTAGATACACCCTTTTATTGATTTTATGTTGTGGCCTGCTTATAAACTGTACTGGTGAAACCAATACTGATTTTGTTATATCCGGTGATCAGGTGGGCAAATTGTCTAAAGAAAGTTTAGCACGTGATGTAGAATTAATTTTTGAAAAAGATTCAGTTGTTCAAGATACCGTAAAACTTAAAATTGGTAGTGGCGCTAGCAAAATCAAAATATTTGAAAGAGGTGCGGGTGCTTTACTTCTTACGCTTACACCTAATAACGATAGCATTGCAACAATACAAAATGTATTGATCAATGATGAAAGATTTAAAACCGACAAGGGTATTTCCAAACTAAGTACATTTAAAGATATACGAGAAAACTACCCTATAAAAAAAATCATTACTTCATTGAACAATGTAGTTGTCTTATTAAAAAATAGCGATATTTATTTTACCATCGACAAAAAAGAGTTACCGGAGAGTCTTAGGTATAACGCCAACAACAACATTGAAGAAGTTCAAATACCAGATGCCGCAAAAGTGAAATATATGATGGTAGGTTGGGATTGATTTATTAAAATTCCACACATCTTACATCCCTAGGATAATTACTTAATACATTTTAAACTTTAGCAGGTGCCGGTATTTCTACAAAAACTCATTCCTAAATTAATTGGTTTCTACCTCAACTTTCTCGTATGGTTCTCACCAAAGAAAGCTGCTGAAAAAGCTTTTTTAGTCTTTATAAAAGTTAGAAAGGGACGCGTACTACCCAATCAACAGACATTTCTTGATAATGCCAAATTAGAGGTGTTATCGTTGGATAACAATGATATTCAAGTATACAAATGGCCCGGAAACAAAGAAACCGTTTTACTGGTACACGGTTGGGAAAGTAACACTTGGCGTTGGCATAAACTTATAGCCAAATTACAAAAGGTAGATTACAATATTATTGCGTTTGATGCCCCTGCACACGGGTATTCCTCTGGAAGTAATCTTCATGTACCTTTATATGCGGATACCGTACAACATGTATTGACCAAGTACAACCCAACAACAGTTATAGGGCATTCCATGGGCGGTATGACCGTTTTGTACAATGAATCTCTACATCCAAATAAAACGATTGATAAAATAGTTACCATTGGTTCTCCATCAGAGTTTCATGAGATACTGGCGCATTATAAGAATTTGTTAGGTTTCAACAATAAGGTTTTAAAAGCGCTGAAAGACTTAGTATACAAAAAATTTAAATTTACGGTAAGAGAATTTTCAAGTTCTAAATTTGTTCAGAGCAACACAAAAAAAGGCTTACTCTTTCATGATAAGTTGGATGTGATTGCACCTTATCACGCCTCTGTTGATGTACATAAACATTGGAAAGGGAGTGAATTAGTTAGCACAGAAGGCTTAGGGCATTCTATGCACCAAGATGGTGTAAATGAAAAGATCGTCTCTTTTTTAGAAGGGTAATTTCTGATTCTATACAGCACACCCAAAAGTCACTTTTTATTTAATTTTAAAATAAAAATGGCAAAGTCAAATAATATACCTCAAATACAAAACGAAGAACAATACGAAGCCTTAGTAGACAAAGGTTACAGCAAAGAAAAAGCTGCACGTATAGCAAATACTAAAGATGCAGGTAAAAAAGGTGGTAAAGCTTCTACCTATGAAGATAGAACCAAAAAGGAACTTTATGACCAAGCTAAAGAAATTGGTATCGACGGACGTTCCAAAATGAGTAAAAAAGAGTTAATTTCAGCCTTAAGAAATAACTGATTATGCAAAACGTAACGCCTTTCCATATTGCCATTCCTGTTCACAACCTACCGGAATGCAGAATTTTTTACAGAGATATTTTAAATTGCGAAGAAGGTCGTAGTAGTGACCACTGGGTAGATTTCAATTTATTCGGACATCAATTGGTGATACATTACAAACCTAAATCGGAGACAGAAAGTGTACACCATAATCCCGTAGATGGTCATGATGTTCCTGTTCCTCATTACGGCGTAGTTCTACCTTGGGATACATTTCAAAGCTTCTCTGAAGAACTAAAATCTAAAGGCGTAACATTTGTTATTGAACCTTATATACGTTTTGCAGGTAAAGTTGGTGAACAAGCTACCATGTTTTTCTATGATCCGGCAGGTAATGCTTTAGAGTTTAAAGCTTTTAAAGATATGGGGCAGTTGTTTGCGAAATAGCAACAACCACACACTTTAAGTTAAAACCATCAATATTGTTCCTATTGATGGCTTTTTTATTAAGATAATATATTTAAAATATACTACTGAGACCAAGAAGTAGGCACTCTATCCCATCGGTGCTTTTTTAATTCTTCATACAGTTCATTAGATAGTAACTGACCATCACTAGTGGCTGTATTTGCCAATACATTACGCTGCTTACGCATACCCGGTATGCTAGTACCTACATTATCATTCATTAGTATAAAACGCAATGCCATTTCTGCCATGGTCATACCTTCAGGAATTAATGGTCTTAAAGCATCGGCATGTTCTACCGAAGAAATCAAATTCTCAGGTACAAAATAAGTGCCACGCCAATCACCTTCAGGGAACGTAGTTTCTTTCGTCATAGTTCCTGTCAATGTGCCTTCATCAAAAGGCACACGTGCTATGGTTGCAATATCCAACTCTTTACACAGGGGAAATAAATTATCTACTGGCGCTTGATCGAATATGTTATAAATGACTTGTACCGCGTCTAATAATCCTGTTTTTAAAGCTTTTATTCCATTTTCTGGCTCCCAACGGTTCATACTAATACCCACTGCTGCAACTTTACCTGAAGTCTTTAAATCTTCAATAGCACGTTGCCATTCTTCTCTATCGCTCCAAACATCATCCCAGGTATGAAATTGCATAAGGTCTATTTGCTCTAATCCTAAATTTTTTAGCGTCTTATGGGTATATTCCATTATATGTGCTGTAGGATAAGAGTCCTCAAAAGTATATTCACGTTTTGCTGGCCACTGAAAGTTTTTTGGCGGAATTTTACTTTCTGTATACAACTTCTTAGAAGGATGTCTTTTCACCAATTCACCAAGTAACTCCTCACTATGACCTTCTCCATAACCCCAAGCAGTATCAAAAAAGTTAACTCCGTTTTCAACTGCTAAGTCCAACGACTTTGCAGATTGAGCATCGTCACTGGCCGTCCAGCCAGCCATTCCCCACATTCCGTATCCTACCTCACTTACTTGCCAATCTGTTCTTCCGAATCTTCTGTATTTCATTACATCTTTATACTATAGTTATTATAAATATTTTAAATAGTAACAAGCATCACTGTATACTTAAACGCTTCTCGATACTAATTTTTCGTGCCTCAAAATTCACTCGAATTGACATTCTTATTGCAATAAAACTATTCAACCTATTTATACCTCCAACTAGTTAAATCCGCACCTCTAGGAGCGCTTTTTTCTATACGTTCCATTATTTTTGGCACATACATAGTATTGTATCGTAAACGGGTAATAGCATTTGGCTGATCAGGATCTCCGTTCCAACAATGCTCATCTCTATCTCCATATTTTACTTCTCCTTCATAATACGGATCTGTAGTACTTTCTAAAAAATCTTCCATTAAGTACACCGCATTGTTTAGGTAATAGTTATCCATATCACCGCAGTAAATATGAATTTTACCTTTTAAGTTATCGCCCAATTTATCCCAATCGCGCTCAAGGATGTGTCTTAAATCAAAATTCTCTTTCCAGTACTCTGCCACATCATGGTCAATATCTCCCGTTTTCTTATCCCATATTCTCTCAGGATATCCGTCATCACCTTGTGGTGAATAGGTTGCTTCCCAAATATCCCACTGTTGACCAGATCTAGATTTATCACCTAAAACCAATTCCAAATGATTTCCTTGTCTTAGCGTAGATTGTATTTGACCTAAATAATTACGATGCGATGGCACTTCCAACGTTTTATGCGCACTCTTATAGAAATAGGCATTTTCATCTTCGTAGATGTTTGTCAACGTATATGCTCTAAAATCAATAGGATCAGGGCATGCCGCAAAACAACCATTGTATTCATCTGGATATTTCACTTGTACCGCCAAAGCTTCCCAACCGCCGGTTGATCCACCGTAAAGAAAACGAGACCACCCCTCGCCCATTCCTCTAAATTGTTTTTCTATTTCAGGGATTAACTCATAGGTAATAGCATCACCATACGGACCTTGACTAGCAGAGTTTACTGCATAAGAATCATCGTAATACGGAGTAGGATGCTGAATTTGCAATACTATAAATCTTGGAAAATCCGGCTCGTTCCATCGTTTATAAAAATCATAGGCTTCTTGTTGTTGAATAATATTATAGCCCCCTAAACTAAAACGTTCAGAATACTCTGGTTTTAAGTTAGGGTCTGGCGGTGTAGTTCTGAATCCGCCAAAATCTGATGGAAAATGTCCGTGAAACACCATTAACGGATATTTAGCTTCCGGATGTTCTTCAAATCCTTTTGGCAATAATACATGAGCTCCCAAGTAAATATCCCTTCCCCAGAACTCAGAAAGCCTTTCTGACTTCACTTTAACGTGTTTTATCCACTCGGTATCTTCTGGTTCTTCAATTACAGGAATAACTTGGTCCAAATTAACTGATACATTTTCAAATCCGTTACTGGCAACCCTTATCTTAAACGGCTTGCTATATAAATTACCTGGTGATTTATTCCATTTTTGTCCCTCGCCATTATCCATGGGTAACTTTACTGTATGACCAGTAGATAAATTAAAAGTTTCATATACGTTCAAAAGTGCCTGCACATTATATTCTCCGGGTGGTACATCTTTTAAGCTTTCATACGGATAACCAAAAACGGATTCATCAAAAGTCAACACTGAATCCTTAGCCCAATTCTCCACATTCATACCAAAAATGAGCTGGGTGTTTAGTCCGTCATTAATCTGAAATCTTGGCTCATTACCATCATCAGAAGAAAGCATTAGCAACAATCGCCCATCTTTGGCCAAAGAATCTACCTCAGCAGAATAACTAACCTTTATTGAAGATTTATGTTCTAATTTAGGAGGTTCTGTACACCCTATTATAAAAGCAACGACCAGTAGTACCAAAAGAATTTTTCTCATAAGGATAAATGTTTCAGAAAAGGTACAGTATTCTATAATCACATCAAATACCAAGACTAACATTTTAGCGTTTTATGTACATAACCTTTTTGTATTGCACCCTAAAACCTATGCTATGAAAAAATTATTATACGCTTTCTTAATCTGTATTTCAATAACGGCGATGGCAAGTTGCGATTACGACGACAGTAATGACATAGACATTTTAGTACCTAACGACACTACAGAAACCGGTGTAACCATCAAGAAATTACCGGTATAAAAAAAGCCCCACAAAAGTTTTGCAAGGCTTTTAATAAATTTTATACAGTACTAGTTTCTACTTCTATGTCTCTCACGAGCTAACAATGTATTTTTCAATAACATTGCAATGGTCATAGGTCCTACCCCACCAGGAACGGGAGTAATGTATGATGCTTTTTTACTTACATTTTCAAAATCAACATCACCAGTAATATAGTATCCTTTTTCTCTAGTTTCGTCTGGCACTCTAGTAATACCTACATCTATTACAACAGCATCATCTTTTACCATTTCCGCTTTTAAGAATTTAGGAACCCCTAATGCTGAAATTACAATATCTGCTTGAGATATAATTTGAGTAATATTCTTTGTATGACTATGGGTAAGTGTTACGGTAGAGTTACCTGGCCATCCTTTTCTACCCATTAAAATACTCATTGGTCTACCTACAATATGGCTACGACCAATAACTACGGTATGTTTACCTTTTGTATCTACTTTATAACGCTCCAATAATTCAAGAATACCAAACGGCGTTGCAGGAATGAACGTACTCATATCTAAAGCCATTTTACCAAAGTTGGTAGGGTGAAAACCATCAACATCCTTATCTGGATCTACGGCCATAATTACCTTTTGGGTATCTATTTGCTCTGGCAACGGTAACTGAACAATAAAACCGTCAATATCATCATCAACGTTCAATTCTTTGATCTTGTTCAATAATTCTTGCTCAGAAGTAGTACTTGGCATTTGAATTAAAGTAGATTCAAAACCAATACGTTCACAAGAACGAACTTTACTACCTACGTAGGTTAAACTAGCCCCATCACTACCGACAATAATTGCCGCCAAATGTGGTACTTTTTCACCACGCTCTTTCATCTTGGCAACCTCTGCCTTGATTTCCTCTTTAATTTCGTTGGATACTTTTTTACCATCCAATAATTCCATATCCGCTATTCTTTAAGTTGTGTTGTTAGGTTGTATTATTCGGTCTTTATTTCATTCCTTTCATGGCACCCATCATCTGCATCATTTTCTTACCGCCACCGCCTTGCATCATTTTCATCATCTTGCTCATTTGGTCAAACTGCTTTAATAGCTGATTGATTTCTTGAACTTCTCTTCCTGAACCTTTTGCAATACGTTTTTTTCTACTTGCATTTAATTTAGAAGGTGTAGAACGCTCTTCTGGTGTCATTGAATGAATAATTGCTTCTATATGTTTGAAAGCATCATCATCAATATCCAAACCTTTTAAGGCTTTACCTGCACCAGGTATCATCCCCATAAGATCCTTCATATTACCCATCTTCTTGATTTGCTGAATTTGGCTCAGGAAATCATCGAATCCGAATTTATTTTTAGCAATCTTCTTTTGGATTTTTCTGGCCTCTTCTTCATCAAACTGTTCTTGAGCCCTTTCTACAAGTGATATTACATCACCCATACCCAAGATACGATCTGCCATACGTGATGGGTAGAAAACATCAATAGCTTCCATCTTCTCACCGGTACCAATAAATTTAATTGGCTTATCTACCACAGATTTAATAGAAATAGCGGCACCACCACGAGTATCACCATCTAATTTGGTTAAGATAACACCATCAAAATTCAAGATATCGTTGAAGGCTTTTGCCGTGTTTACAGCATCTTGACCTGTCATAGAATCTACTACGAACAAAGTCTCTTGAGGTTGTATCGCTTTATGAATATTAGATATTTCATTCATCATAGCCTCGTCAACAGCTAAACGACCAGCGGTATCAATGATAACCACATTATGTCCGTTTGCCTTTGCATGTGCTATACCAGCTTTAGAAATCGCTACAGGATCGGTATTTCCTCTATCAGAAAATACTTCAACACCAATTTGCTCACCAACTACGTGCAACTGATCAATTGCCGCCGGACGATACACATCACAAGCAACCAATAGCGGCTTTTTAGTTTTTTTTGTTTTTAGAAAATTAGCAAGTTTACCAGAAAAGGTAGTTTTACCAGAACCCTGTAAACCAGACATTAAAATAACCGATGGATTACCGGACAGATTAATACCTTCTGACTCACCACCCATTAATTGGGTTAGTTCGTCTTTTACAATCTTAACCATTAACTGACCAGGTTGTAAGGTGGTCAATACATCTTGCCCCAATGCCTTTTCTTTTACCCTATTGGTAAATTCTTTGGCTATTTTAAAGTTAACATCCGCATCCAATAAGGCTCGGCGTACTTCTTTGGTAGTCTCTGCAACATTAATTTCTGTAATCTGACCATGTCCTTTTAGTACATGTAATGCCTTGTCTAGCTTATCGCTTAAATTATCGAACATTCTTTTCTTTTTTAAGGGGTTACAAATTTAATAATATCAATGCAAAATTCGTAGCAAGTACTAGAAAATAAACAAAACAAAAGAGCATCCACTATAAATGGATGCTCTAAAGTTACTTGTGGGGTAAAAAAGGAATTCCATTTTCATAAACTTCCTCTCAAAAACATCTATCGATACCATCAACGAGGCCCAACTCTATACTGTTGATGAAATACTTTTAGATGTTTTTAATCATAATATTTTGAGAAATTCTTTTCCAGAACTGCCATTAACGAATACCATTTTAGTATTAGTAACAGAGGTTCTTTCAAGAAATTCTAATTGTATATACGAGTAAAAAGTGTTCTTAGACTTTGAGAATGAAAGTATATTACAAAATGTATTATTAATGCACACCAAAAGGTTTGTATCTATAGCATACAATGAAAGATGTCCATGAATAAACATGACATAAAGAATAGTAAATAATAAGACGGAATAAGCTTAACTACATACGTTCAGGAACCGAAACGCCCAATAAACTAAAGGCATCTTGTATCACCTCTGCAACTTTTTTAGATAATTGAACACGTAATGCCTTTTTAGCATCATCAGTTTCACCTAAAATAGAGACTTGCTGATAAAAAGAATTAAACTCTTTAACCAAGTCATACGTATAGTTTGCAATCAAAGCCGGACTATAATTATCTGCAGCTAATTGAATAGTATCTGGGAATAACTGTAGTTGCTTGACCAACTCCTTTTCCTTGCTATGAAGCGCTGTAACCTTAGCATCATTACAAGTATCGATCCCCATACTTTCTGCCTTTCTTAAAATAGACTGAATACGTGCATAGGTATATTGAATAAACGGACCCGTATTTCCTTGAAAATCTACCGACTCTTCTGGATCAAACAAAATTCGTTTTTTAGGATCTACTTTTAATATGTAATATTTTAAAGCTCCTAAACCAATCATTCTATAAAGTGATTGCTTTTCTTCTTCGTTATAGTCATCAAGCTTTCCTAACTCTTCTGAAATATTTGCAGCAGTTTGGGTCATATCAGCCATAAGATCATCGGCGTCTACGACTGTACCTTCCCTACTTTTCATTTTTCCGCTAGGTAAATCAACCATCCCGTAACTTAAGTGATGTAGTTTGTTAGACCAAGAAAAACCAAGTTTTTGCAGAATCAGAAACAATACCTTAAAGTGGTAATCTTGCTCATTACCTACGGTATACACCATTCCGTTTACATCTGGGTGGTCTTTTACACGTTGTATAGCAGTACCAATATCTTGAGTCATGTAAACTGCGGTACCATCTGAACGGAGTACAATTTTTTCATCTAACCCATCTTCGGTCAAATCGATCCAAACACTGCCATCTTCTTTTTTAAAGAACACACCTTTTTTCAATCCTTCGGCAACAACATCTTTTCCTAAAAGATACGTATCACTTTCATAATACAGCGTATCAAAATCAACTCCAAGATTTTTATAAGTCACTTCAAAACCTTTGTAAACCCAACCGTTCATGATTTTCCATAACGCTACGGTTTCTTCGTCTCCAGACTCCCACTTTAAAAGCATTTCTTGTGCTTCCAATAAAATTGGCGCTTCTTTTTCAGCAACTTTCTGTTCCGTACCGTTAGCAACCAACTCCGCTATTTGCTCTTTATATGCCTTATCAAAAGCCACATAATAATTACCAACTAGCTTATCTCCTTTTAACCCTGTAGACTCTGGCGTTTCTCCATTTCCAAATTTCTGCCAAGCCACCATACTCTTGCAAATATGAATACCACGGTCATTGATAATTTGAGTTTTATAAACCTTCTTACCAGATGCCTTTAAAATTTCTGCAACAGAATATCCTAATAAGTTATTACGAATATGCCCTAAGTGTAATGGTTTATTGGTATTTGGCGAAGAATATTCTACCATTACCGCATCATCAGATTCTTTTACATAACCGTAATTTTCTGTAGCAATAATAGAATTGAAAAAATCTAGATAGAAACCATCGTTAATAACGATATTCAAGAATCCTTTAATCACGTTAAAGCCAGCTACGGCAGCAACATGCTCTTCTAAGTAAGCACCAATTTGCTCACCAATTTGAACAGGATTTCCCTTTACCACACGCAACATTGGGAAAACCACAATTGTGATATCTCCTTCAAAATCTTTACGTGTAGGCTGAAACTCTACATTTGGCAATTCCTTGTCAAAAATAGATTTTACCGCTTCTTTTACTTTATCTGATAGTACCTCTTGAATATTCACCAAAACGTTTAATTAAGGCTGCAAAATTAATCATTTTTTATGCTTTAAGCTGAACAGATGCGGCAATCATTACGCATTTCGTTAACTTTAATGAAAACTGCGCAACAAATTTACCATGCTCGTAAACGTAACTTATAACAATAAAGAGATTTCAAGGAAAATTGATACTGAAGTAGGCAAGCCTTTTACCTTGAAAGAAAGATGGGCATTGAACGGTATTGGTTCTCCTAAACTTATTATTACAGAAACCAGTATAGAAATTAGAAATTTGTTGATTTTAGATAATAACAGAGACACTTGTAATATTGAAATGAGACCTAAGGGAATTATAGTTGGGTTTAGATCATTGTTAGAATCATACGCCTTGGTCATCCCCTATTACAAACTATCTATGTACAAAGGCGAAGCTTCAGTATATTCCATTTACAAAGATCATTATTTCATCAAAGTAGCATCTGACACCAAAGCAGTACAGAAATTCTTTAAAAAATTATTAGGCTACAAAGCCGATAACGCACCAACTTCAATAGAAGACCTATAATATGTTCGCAAATTTGCCCAAAATAGATATAAATCTTACAAAAAATCAACAAAGCTTGATTTTTATTGGGTGGATAATCTTAGCCTTAAATTTATTAGCTATTGGGATTTTTTATGCTGACTTACCCGAAACTATTCCTTCACATTTTAATTACAAAGGAGACGTTGACGGTTATGGCGAAAAAAATACTATTTGGACGCTACCCTTAATAATGTGTTTTACTTACGCACTGCTATATTTAATTATAAGAAAAGTAAAACCTTGGAGCATGAATTATCCAGTTAAGGTAACAGAAAACAATGCTCCACAAGTTTATAAAATGTCATTACAAATGTTGATATACATGAACTTGTTAATATCAATAATAGCTACTCCTGTAATTATAGAAACCATATTGCTAGCTTATAAAATAGACATAGGATTTCAAATCTCAAGCCTATCATTAATAATTGTAGCAGTTGTAACCCTATTACCAATTTATTACATCTTTAAAATGTTTAAAATACCTAAATAATGAAGATACTACTCACTGGTGCCAATGGTTATATAGGTATGCGACTTTTACCACAACTTCTAGATATGGGGCATGAGGTAGTTTGTGCTGTACGTAACGAAGCTAGATTATCAGTAGATGCAGATACTAGAGAAAGAATTTCAGTTATAGAAATCGATTTTTTAGAGGAACCAAAACCAAATAGTATTCCTAACGATATTGATGCTGCCTATTTTCTGATACACTCCATGAGTTCTTCCACTCAAGATTTTGATAGTATGGAGGCACAAACAGCTAAAAACTTCAATATCATGGTAGAAAAAACTCAAATTAAACAAGTTGTTTATTTGAGTGGTATTGTAAACGACGACAATTTATCCAAACATTTACAGTCAAGAAAAAACGTAGAAGAGATTTTATACGAAGGCAATTTTAACCTTACCGTTTTAAGAGCCGGTATTATAGTTGGTTCCGGAAGTTCTTCTTTTGAAATTATTCGTGATCTATGCGAAAAACTTCCGGTTATGATTACGCCCAAATGGGTTCTTACAAAAACGCAGCCCATAGCCATACGTGACGTAATTTCTTTTTTAACAGGCGTATTGGGTCATAAAGAAACCTACAACGACTCTTTTGATATTGCGGGACCTGATGTCTTGACCTATAAAGAAATGCTGCACCAATATGCAGAGGTTCGTGGGTTTAAAAATTATATTTGGACAGTACCTATCATGACACCTAAACTGTCTTCCTATTGGTTATATTTTGTGACCTCAACTTCCTATAAATTAGCATTGAACCTTGTAGACAGTATGCGTATAGAAGTCGTCGCCAAAGACAAAAGGCTACAAAATATTCTTAATATTACACCGCACACGTATAAGAACGCCATTGATCTTGCATTCAAAAAAATTGAGCAAAACTTGGTAATTAGCAGCTGGAAAGATAGTATGGTGAGCGGTCGTATACACGACAATTTAGAAAAGCACATACAAGTACCTAAATACGGCATACTAAAAGATTATAAGCACGTAAAAGTGAACAACCCAAATGAAGTACTACAAAGAATTTGGAGTATTGGCGGAGAAACGGGTTGGTACTATGGAAATTGGCTGTGGAAAATTAGAGGCTTTTTAGACAAATTATCTGGAGGCGTAGGATTACGTAGAGGTCGCACCCACGCCAATAAAATATTTGCTGGAGATTCGTTAGATTTTTGGCGGGTTTTATTAGCCGATAAAAAAACAAAACGGTTATTGTTGTTCGCAGAAATGAAACTACCAGGTGAAGCTTGGTTAGAGTTTAAGATTGATGAAAACAATGTACTTCACCAAACCGCAACTTTTAGACCTCGTGGCTTACGTGGTAGACTATATTGGTACAGTATAGTACCATTTCATTACTTCATTTTTGGCGGAATGATCAAGAATATTGCCAATCAGAAAAATTCCAAATAATAGCAGCCTGCTAAGAAAGCTTTAATGGTAATTCGGTCAATCTTTGTCCCGTTAATCTTCTAACTGCATTTGCTATTGCTGCACCCACAGGACCCAATGGAGGTTCGCCCACTGCACCAGGTGTGTCTTTACCCTGTAGCAATACCACGTCAATTTCTTTAGGAGCGTTCTTCATTAAAGCCATTTGATACGGTCCGTATATGGTTGGTGTTAATTCCCCATTCTCCACAAACATTTGTTCGTATAGCACAGCACTCATACCCATAATAACACAACCTTCACATTGTGCTCGTATCTGATCAGGATTTACTGCTAAACCAGGATCCATAGCAACAGTTACCTTATGGACTTTAATTTCATTATCAACTATAGAAACCTCCGCTACCTGAGCACAAGGAGTATTCGCATCTATAGAAGCTGCAAACCCCATAGCACGACCATCAATAACTTCTTCGGTATAATTTGTTTTTTCGGCAGCAGCCTTAATTACATTTTTAAGACGTTTATCTATTGGCTCATTCCCTATTTGATGTAATCTAAAATCTACCGCGTTTTTATTGGCTTTTAACGCCATTTCATCTATAAAACTTTCCATGGCAAAGGTATTTGCCAATAAACCTAAACTACGCCACCAACTGGTTGCAAACGGTAACTCTACATGCCAATAAACCGTTTTGAAATTAGGAATAGCCGTGTATTGAATAAACCCACCACGAATAGCGCCTACATCTGCCCCTAAAAAGTTAGTCAACGCATTAGGTATCAATGCCGAATCAGTAGCCACATCACCACTTACAAACTCATGTTCAAGTGTATCTAAAAAACCTTCACTGTTTAATTTACCTTTGATAATATGATGTGTTGGGGGGCGAAACATATCATGCTGAAATTCCTCTTTTCTACTAAAAAAATATTTCACAGGTTTACCTACAGCCTTAGACATTACAGCTGCCTGTACAGCATGTGGTGTATGCAACCTTCTACCAAAACCACCACCTAGATAAGTAGGCACAATATTCACTTTTTCGGTATCTAAACCTAAACGTTTTGCGACTTCTTTTCTAGTAATACTAACCACTTGGGTTGAAATTTTTATGGTAGCATTGTCACTTTCCACAGATGCAACCACTCCATTCGGTTCTATTTGAGCATGTGCTCCAATAGGACTTCTAAACTCCAAGGTTTCAAAATCATCATCTTCGTCAAAAGCAGCACCATTTTTCTGAATAGTAGTAGCATTTCCATTACCAACCGTCATCATTTTAGTGATGGTAGCAGTGTCTAAATTCTCAAAACTTTCCCAGGTTACATTAATAGCTTCTTTGGCATGCTCTGCTTCTATCATAGAATTTGCGACAACACCTACAAAATCATCTTCAACAATTATCTTCACCACTCCGGGCATATTCTCTGCCGCAGTGGTATCTGCACTAACATAGGTTGATCCAATTTTAGAAGGTCTTACAACAGCACCGTAAAGCATACCTGGCATATCTGCATCCATTCCAAAAATGGGATCACCATATACCTTGGCATCTAAATCTACCCTAGGTACCGGTATACCTATATATTTATATTCCTTTTTATCCTTTAAAACTGGTACATCTGGCACCTCCCAATTTTCAACTCCTTCAGCAGCTTGTGCATAAGTCAATTTTTTGCCGTTGCCAGATATGACTCCGTCTTCAACCGTAAGTTCATTGCTATCGACATTCATTTTACGAGCGGCTTCTTTAATCAACATAACCCTAAGCATTGCAGCGAGTTCTCTTAAGGGTTGCCATAATCCTGAAATTGAGGTACTACCACCTGTAGCAAAATTATCAACATTTCCGGTAGATGATGCCGCATGAACAACATTAATTTGGTCCATAGAAACAGAAAGTTCATCTGCAGCCATTTGGGCAATTCCCGTAAAGGTTCCTTGTCCCATTTCCATTTTAGGAGAATGCAATAATATTTCATTATTCGTAGTTACCTCAAACCACACCATAGGTTTATCCGTATTATCAACATACGGCGCTTCTAATGAATTTGCGAAACTCAACAACTCTCTACGAATAGGGTTTCTAAATATATACGCACCAATTGCAACAACACCAATAGTACCAAGTCCTCCTTTTACCAAAAACTTACGCCTAGATACTTTTTTTGAACCATTATCTTTATCAGCCATGAACTACAATTCTTTAGATTCGTTATTTTCTTTTTCTAACTGCAAATTAGCTGCTTTGTGTATTGCTTTTCTCATGCGATAATACGTACCGCAACGACATACATTTATAATATTCTTATCAATATCTTCATCTGTAGGTTTAGGCACTTTATTTAAAAGAGCAGCCGTAGCCATCATAAAGCCTGGCTGGCAATAGCCGCATTGTGGCACAATTTCCTCTATCCAAGCCTGTTGAACAGGATGTGGATTTTCTCTATCGCCCAACCCTTCAATAGTAGTTACTTTTTTACCCTCAGCAAATTTCACAGGATAGGAACATGAACGCACCGCTTCATCTTCTACGTGTAAAGTACATGCTCCACAAGCTGCTTTTCCACACCCAAATTTTGTTCCTTTTAAATCTAGAGTATCTCTAATTACCCAAAGTAGAGGTGTATTTTCATCTGCTATTTCAACAGTTTTGAGTTCACCGTTAACAGTTAAGGAAATTTTCATAAAATTTTATTATTTGGAAGGAATTACCGCTCCGTTAGCAAACCAGTTTTCAACAGCTTTTTTAAAATCCTCTTTAGAAACCGGTGGTACTGTACGTTGTTCTCCATTTGCATGAACACCAGGTTGCCAAGCCCAAAGCACTAAATCATCTTCCGTCATATGTTTAACCAGCTCATCATGACTTCTATTACCATTCATATTTTTATCTAATAAGCGTTCTGCTATTTCTTCTCTTGTCAACCCTTCCCAAGCCATTGAAGCAGGTGCCAATGCCCAATGCGGTGCACCGGGAACTCCAGAATTTAAATTATTTTCAGATTGATGACAGGTATTACAATTAGTAGCTTCAAAACCATGATCATCTTTACCCCTTGCCATACCAAAATAATGAGGGTGACTATCATCACCTTGTTTAGGAATGTTATCACTTGGATGACAATTCATACAACGCTGATGGGTAAGTACATCCATCATTTTATCATAATCATCATTAGCATTTTGAGCTTGATCATCCACAAGTTCATATGTTGAAATCTTAGGCGTATTGGCTAATGCAAATAGCAAACCTGTGATAGATAATATTAGGACAATATAAATTGGTTTTATCTTCATAGTGATTTTAAAATGTAAAAACATCTAACCCCTTTGAAGATAGCGAATACTTCACAAAAAAAATACCCCATCAAAACATATAATTTCAACGGGGCAAAAATTCTATTTAGTTCTTTGGAAGAAATACTTCTGCCATCATACAGCGAGCACTACCGCCACCACACGTTTCAATAGTATGTAATGAGCTATGCAAAATAGCACAGTGTTTTTCTATCTGAGCAACTTGTTTTGGTGTTAAACTATGGAATGCCGCAGAACTCATCACCATATATCGTTTATCATCACTACCCAAAACTTGCAACATATTACCAGCAAACTGATGCATCTGTTGCTCGGTAATAGTAATTATTTCTTTCCCATCTTTTTTAAGGTGGTCCAACACATTTTTTCTTTCCTTTTTATCATCAATAGAATCTGAACAGATGACCACAAAAGTTTCTGCCAAAGCCATCATAACATTAGTATGGTAGATAGGCAGCCTTTTACCATCTACAGATTGGTTGGCAGTAAAAATTACAGGAAAAAAATCAAAATCTTCACAAAACTCAATAAACAACTCTTCATCTGCACGTTCAGATAGCGCACAATAAGCTTTATTATTCACTCTATCTATTAGAATACTACCTGTACCTTCTAAGTATAATTCTTCATCTTCCGCAGAAGTGTAATCAATGACATCCTTGATCTTAAAATTGTTCTCCTCTAAAATCTCAAAGATATCTTCTCTGCGTTCATTTCTTCTATTCTCTGCAAACATTGGGTAAACACCTACTGTACCATTGGCATGAAAAGAAATCCAGTTATTAGGAAAAATGCTATCTGGAGTATCAGGCTCTTTGGTATCCTGTACAACGATAACATTTACTCCTTTACTTTTTAATACGGAAACAAATGCATCGAACTCCTCTTGAGCTTTTAAGTTTATTTCTTGATTCTTCAAATCAATATCTTCCATAAAGTAGTTATTGACAGCGGTCTGCTCATTCATTCTAAATGAAACCGGGCGAATCATCAATATTGTATTTGTTATTTGCATAGGGGTACTCATTAAATTGTTGTATGTTGATTTATAAATTAGGCTCTGATTAAGGGTAATGTACTACAGCGCAGTAACCCTTCTTGTTTTGATATTTCTGCATACGGAATTTCCTCTACCGTAAAACCTTGTTCCCGTAACCAATTATTTAAACGTGTGAAGCTTTTTTCAGAGACTACCACATCTGGTGAAATAGAAAAAACATTACTGTACATATGATACATTTCTCTTGCATCAATTTCAAAAACATTTTCCTTTCCAAAAAAATCTACCAACCATTGGTATTCCTCTTCTACTAAAAATCCGTTTTTATGAATGATTGCTTTCCCTTTTCCCAAAGGCTGAAAACAACAATCTAAATGCAATGCATTATCTTGAGCAACGGTGTTAGATTTACGCAGTTCAAAAGATTTAATTGTTTTATGCGGAAACTGTTTTGTCAAATATTCCACAGCCGCCTTATTTGTTCTTGCCGTTATATAAGTAGGATAGTCAGCTGCCGTATATGTACCTACAAAAATATAATCGTTCCAAGGCATAACGTCACCCCCTTCAACATGAACTTCTTCTGGTGGGGTTAGAATGTTATCATCTTCAATTTTATCCAAAACATGCAGAATTGCTTCCACTTCTTGCTCTCGATCAGGCAATATATTGGCTTTTATTAATTTATCTTCAATAACAAATGCAATATCCCTAGTAAAAATCTGATTACAATCTTCAAGAATTTCAGGTCTAAAAACTTTAACACCATACTTCTCGAACACTGCTTTGAAAGCTTCCATTTCAGCAATCATATCGGGTTCTGCAGGGTATGTACCAGCTTTGATATGCTCTTTTGATTTTGGATCATAAGCCTCCTCTAAAGTAGGTGTTGGACCAGAACTTTGGGCAATACCTAAAACAACTGCCTTTAACGGTGAAATTTCATCATTGACATTTAACTGTAACATATGTATGTATTTAAATCTGAATTAAAATTTGGCACAAAAAAAAAGCCCCTTTAAAATTAAAAGAGCTTTTTGTTTTTTTATTAACGGTAGCAATCTACCTTTTGTCCAGTTCGACAAAAGATCTTAAATTTTCACCTGTATAAACTTGTCTTGGTCTACCAATTGGCTCACCTTTTAACCTCATTTCTCTCCATTGTGCTATCCACCCTGGTAATCTTCCTAATGCAAACATTACTGTAAACATTTCGGTAGGTATACCCAAAGCTCTATAAATAATACCAGAATAGAAATCTACATTTGGATATAATTTTCGGTCAACAAAATACTGATCTTCTAGTGCTTCTTTCTCTAAACCTTTAGCAATAGCTAAAATTGGATCATCGATACCTAAATCTGCCAACACTTCATCAGCGGCAACTTTAATAATTTTGGCACGTGGATCAAAGTTTTTATATACTCTATGTCCAAAGCCCATTAACCTAAACGGGTCTGACTTATCTTTAGCCTTAGCCATATACTTTTTAGTATCGCCACCATCAGCTTCAATAGCCTCAAGCATTTCTAATACCGCTTGGTTGGCACCACCATGAAGTGGACCCCAAAGCGCCGAAATACCTGCAGATAAAGATGCAAATAAACCAGCATGAGAAGATCCTACGATACGAACCGTACTCGTAGAACAGTTTTGCTCATGATCAGCATGTAAAATCAATAACTTATCTAATGCTTCTATAACAACTTTGTTCTTTTTATAATCTTGATTAGGACGCTTGAACATCATTTTATGAATGTTCTCAACATAACCTAAACTATCATCACCATAATCTAATGGAAGACCTTTCTTTTTACGCAAAGTCCAAGCTACAAGAACCGGGAATTTTGCAAGTATACGCACAATAGCATGATACATATCTTCATCTGAACTCACATCAACGGTAGACGGGTTAAATGCAATCAATGCACTTGTCAAAGATGATAAAACACCCATTGGGTGAGCAGATTTTGGAAAACCGTCCAATATCTTTTTCATCTCTTCATCTACATGAGATTCATCCTTTATATCTTTATGAAACTTAGCCAATTGTTCTTCGTTTGGCAAGTCTCCAAAAATCAATGCATAAGCAACTTCTAAAAAATCAGCTTTCTCAGCTAGTTCTTCTATTGAGTAACCTCTGTAACGTAAAATACCTTTTTCGCCATCTAAAAAAGTAATAGCACTTTCACAAGACCCCGTATTTTTAAAACCTGGATCAATAGTTATAATTCCTTTGGTTGCTGAACGCAATGTTTTGATATCGATTGCAAGTTCATCTTCGGTTCCCTTAATAAGCGGAAACTCATATTTTTCACCATTATATTCTAAAATAGCTTTGTCTGACATTTTTATTTTTACGTTTTAAATACTTCTCGTAAAGTTAACAAAACAAGATTGGTCTACCAATTTCAAAAATCTGTTTTGGGTAAAATTAACAATAAGTTCTATGAATAGCTTTCATTACAACAGATATAGAGACTCGTAATATGCATCTAAAGATTTTTCCCAAGTAAAACGAGCCTTTTTTGCATTCGCCTTAATCTTTTTCCAGGTGTCTTTATCTTCTTCCCAAAGAGTTAATGCCTCATCAAAAACCTTAACCATATTACTTATCTGTTCATCATAAGTCTCTCCACTAAAAGCAAAACCTGTTTTTAAATGATGAACCGTATCTTTTAGTCCACCAGTATGATGTACCAAACAAGGATTACCATTTCTCATAGCCAACATTTGACTTATACCGCAAGGCTCAAATAAACTAGGCATGAAATACAAATCTGTCTCTAAATACATAGAATCTATTAAATCTTCTGATTGCCCATTGGTAAACACGAAGTTTTTATGATGGTAGCTCATATGACGAAAAAACTCTTCATAATCTGGATCACCCGTACCCAACAAAATGAATATACCATCTACCTCATTTAACCTGTCAAGCATTTTTTCAAAAGCTTCTGGAGATCGTTTTAGAAAGTAAAATTTCTGTTCTGTTAATCTAGCTACACTAGAAACAATAAATTTTGGTCTATTACCAACAAATTGCATAATCTTCTCTCCTGTATGAGCGAGAAAATCAGCTTTATACTTCTTTGAATTTTCTTGAAGCCATCTAAATAAAGCTTTAACGGTATTTCTATATAAAAATCCCTTTTCAGCTACTCGTATATTACCATAATTACTGGCATTTAGAATACCAAAAAGACGACCTTCATTATCTGCGTTCAACAAATCATTCTCTAAACTTTCTCCACCAATAAATTCTGGTCTTCTACTTGGCACAAGAACATCTTCTTTGTAAGATGGCGATACGGTATGTACAGCATCTGCAAGGCGTATACCTACTGCCATTAAATTTATACAATCTTGATATCTAGAATCCATTAAAGCAGCATGATCTAATTGAACTTCAGGAAACCAATTATTGACCGATGCGTAATTATTGTAAAAAGGACGAATACCCTGTATAGCCAAATTATGTATGGTATATACATATCTCATCTTTTTCAAATCTTGATAATTTGGATGATAAGTTTTAATGAACAAAAGAGCAGCAGAATGCCAGTCATGCATATGCACAATATCCAAATCTCCAAAAGCTCCTATTTTAATTGCTTCTGCAGTAGCAGTACAAAATATGATAAACTTTATAAAATCATTATAAAATGGTTCCGTTGGGTCATCATGATAAATATGAGCTATACCACCTTCTACAATTTCAGGATGATGTATAACATAATGCGTAATATTCTTATCTACTCGCTTAGGAATAACTTCATATAACTCTGCCATGTACGGCATACCCCTAAGACTAAATTCAAGTTTAGTTTTAAATATTCCATTTTTATGTAATCTAGAATATGAAGGTACTACTACATTAACTTTATCTTCCCGCTTAGAAATTTCTCTAGGCACGTCTCTAACTACGTCACCCATTCCACCAGCTTTACAATCAGGAATGGCATCATTCTCTGCGGAAACAAAAAGAAAATTATTCATACGCTAACAAAGAGGTGTTATTATTGATTTATTCTCAAAAGGTAGTTAAAGTTTTGAAGTACGCCAAAAAAAAAAGCCTTTCTCGAAAGAAAGGCTTGATTATATAATTTACTTATAAATTAATCCAATTTAAAAGCCTTTTCTTGTGGGTAATATGCTGTACTTCCTAATTCTTCTTCTATACGAAGTAGTTGATTATATTTAGCCATACGATCAGACCTAGAAGCCGAACCTGTTTTAATTTGACCCGTATTCAATGCTACAGCTAAATCAGCGATAGTGTTATCTTCTGTTTCTCCAGAACGGTGAGACATTACTGAAGTATAACCTGCATTTTTAGCCATATTAACAGCAGCAATTGTTTCTGTCAATGTACCTATTTGATTTACTTTGATCAATATTGAATTTGCTATACCTTTTTCAATACCTGTAGATAAACGCTCAACATTGGTTACGAATAAATCATCACCTACCAATTGAACTTTATCTCCAATTTTATCGGTCAAAGATTTCCAACCATCCCAATCATTTTCATCCATACCATCTTCAATAGAGATTATAGGATATTTAGCACTTAAGTCAGCTAAGTATTGAGCTTGCTCTTCAGAAGTTCTAATAACACCAGATTCACCTTCGAATTTAGTATAGTCATATTTTCCATCAACAAAGAATTCTGCAGCCGCACAATCCAAAGCGATCATTACGTCATCACCTAATGCATAACCTGCATTTTTTACAGCTTTTGCAATAGTATCTAAAGCATCTTCAGTACCACCGGCAAGGTTTGGCGCAAATCCACCTTCATCACCTACTGCAGTACTAAGACCACGATCATGTAATACCTTTTTAAGATTATGAAAAATCTCAGTACCCATTTGCATTGCATGTGAAAAGCTTTTTGCTTTTACAGGCATTACCATAAATTCTTGAAAAGCAATAGGCGCATCTGAGTGAGAACCACCATTTATTATGTTCATCATTGGTACAGGTAACGTGTTAGCACTAACACCACCAATATATCTAAAAAGAGAAAGACCTAATTCATTTGCAGCAGCCTTTGCAGCTGCTAATGAAACACCTAAAATAGCGTTAGCTCCTAATTTAGATTTGTTTGGCGTACCATCTAAATCTATCATCGTTTGATCTAAAAGATTTTGATCAAATACGCTCATTCCTAAAATTTCCTCAGCAATAACACTGTTTACGTTATCAACAGCTTTCATAACTCCTTTACCCATGAAAGTTGTACCACCATCACGTAGCTCAACAGCCTCATGCTCACCAGTAGAAGCTCCAGAAGGAACAGCTGCTCTACCCATTACACCATTTTCTGTAACTACATCTACTTCAACAGTTGGGTTACCTCTAGAATCTAAAATCTGCCTTGCGTGAACATTTAATATAATACTCATTTTTAATCTTTTTATTAGTTGTTTGTAAAAAGTAAAGATACAAAACAGGGAAATCACTGCGTTTATTTAAACCCAAGATTTCCCAATAAAATAATATTAATTTAAACTATTTCGTTATGTTTTGAACGTTTCTCTATTAATTTGAAAAAATCATCAAAAAGATAATCTGCATCATGCGGTCCTGGACTTGCTTCTGGATGATATTGAACAGAAAATACATCCTTATCTTTCATTCGAATACCAGCAACTGTTTTATCATTAAGATGCGTATGTGTAATCTCTAAGCTCTCATTCGCCTCTGTTTCTTCTCTATTTATAGCAAAACCATGGTTTTGAGATGTAATTTCTCCCTTACCTGTTATCAGATTTAGAATAGGGTGATTAATACCTCTATGCCCATTATGCATTTTATAAGTAGATACTCCATTTGCCAATGCCAAAACTTGATGACCTAAACAAATTCCAAAAAGAGGTTTGTCTGTTTGAATCATTTTTTTCACCGCAGCAATAGCGTCAACCAATGGTTCTGGATCACCAGGTCCATTCGAAATAAAGAATGCATCAGGATTCCAAGAAGACATCTCTTCAAAACTACTATTAAAAGGAAAAACCTTTACGTAGGCTCCACGCTTAACAAGGTTTCTTAAAATATTCTTCTTAATACCTATATCTAATGCAGCTATTTTAAAAGT